>JAKIZN010000133.1 GCA_022708005.1 Bacteroidota bacterium
ATTTGCTATGTGCTCTGCCACTGATACCTACGATATAGCGCTCTCAGCGATGGATATTGATATATGCGAATCTATGTATGATGGAGATCCTGCCGACCGCAAAGCAAATGAAAAGTTGAATTACAAAAATACTTTTGCTTTCGAAAATTTTAAATTGACTATGGATCCATATATATACGAATTTTCTGATATTGATATTGGTCCAATAATGGTAAATAATCAAGAAGCGGATTATTTCACTCTATTTGATTTTTCTGCAAAATATGACCCAGTGCCAACAATGCTTACTCAATGCCACGTTAATGTTATTAAAGGATTTTTAGGGCAGACAACCGCGTTCCACGAGCGATTTATAAAAAGCCACATTACAATACTTGGCAAACGAGAAGGCTCAGACGAAGTCAAATACATATACGGCAACGTTGGGCGAGGCTTTTTTACGTGGTATGGCGGGCACGACCCAGAAGATTACCAGCACCTTGTTGGCGATACACCAACTGATTTGAATTTGCACAAAACTTCCCCGGGATATAGATTAATTTTAAATAACATCTTATTCCCAGCCGCAAGGAAAAAAGAGCAAAAAACATAATGCAATTTGTTGTAATTTTGTATTATGTTTATGGTTAAAAACTGCTTGAGAAGCTTTTGAAAACATTTAAAAAGTTAGCGAAATATTTTCTTTTTGCGATAGTGATTTTTGTCGCCGCTTCGGTGGTTACTGTCGCTATTACAAAATTTATTAATCCATTTGTTACTCCGCTGATGCTGCTGCGTCCGATTGAGGGAATGCTTGAGGGCAAGGCAGTTGGAATAGAAAAAGATTGGGTTGATTACGAGGAGATTTCGCCAAGTTTTTTTAGAGCTGTCATAGCGGCAGAAGACGCGAAATTTATGAGGCACGACGGATTTGATAGGCAAGCCATCGAAGCGGCACGCCGATATAACGAACTCCACAAGGGCAAAAAAAAGCGTGGAGCGAGCACAATTTCTATGCAAACTGCCAAAAATACTTTCCTTTGGCATGGAAGGAATTACGTCCGTAAAGGGTTAGAGGCATATTTCACGGTACTTATTGAGGCAGTATGGGGCAAAAAGCGAATACTTGAAGTTTATGCTAATGTCATTGAGTTTGGCGAAGGCATTTATGGGGTCGAGGCAGCTTCGCAAAAATTTTTTGGTAAATCGGCAAAAAATCTAACGAAGCGCCAAGCGGCGCTATTAGCTTCGGTTTTGCCTAATCCGAGACGATGGTCGCCCGCTAAGCCTACTCCGTATATTAATCGTCGTGTCGGCTGGATTATGGGACGAATGAACTCAATTGCTTTACCAAGAAATTAAATCCAAATAATGCATGCATTATTTGTGATTAACTAAAAAATAATGCTTGCTGCCGAGCCAGAGCGTTTCGTTTTTGGGCTTATCAATTTTTCTATGCAAAAAAAAATAGTTAATTTGCAGAAATCTTTGAATGCAATTTATAAATCATTCTACTAAAAGGAGCCGAGTATGTTTGGCAAAATGAAAGAGTTTCTGCAAGGCGAGCTAAAATCACTTGAAGAACAAAAGCTATACAAGCACGAAAGAATAATCGAAAGTCCGCAAGGAGCAAAAATAATTGTCCGCGGCAAAGAAGTATTGAATTTCTGCGCAAACAACTATTTAGGGTTGTCGTCGCATCCAGAACTAATTAAAGCCGCTCACGAAGCGATAGACCGTCGCGGCTATGGGTTGTCGTCAGTCCGCTTTATTTGCGGTACGCAAGATATTCATAAAGAATTAGAATCGAAAGTGTCTCAATTTTTAGGCACTGAGGACACAATTTTATTTAGCTCATGCTTTGATGCTAATGCCGCAGTGTTCGAGCCGCTATTCCAAGCAGAAGATGCGATAATTACCGATGCGCTTAATCACGCTTCAATTATCGATGGCATTCGTTTAGCTAAAGCACAGCGTTGGATATATAAGCATAGCGATATGAGAGACGTCGAAGAAAAAGATGAAGCCACTGGCAAAATGGCAAAAGGCTTGGAGCGTTGCTTGAAAGAAGCAACTGAAGCAGGGTGCAGATTCAAAGTGATAGCCACCGATAGCGTATTTTCTATGGACGGCGATATTGCTCGCTTGGACGAAATTTGCGACTTAGCTGAAAAATACGATGCTTTGGTGATGATTGATGAGAGCCACTCTTCTGGATTTATGGGCAAAACAGGTCGCGGAGTGCATGAGCATTATAACGTCATGGATAGAATAGACATTATCACAACTACATTTGGCAAAGCTCTTGGCGGTGCATCGGGCGGCTGCATATCTGGGAAAAAGGAAATTATCGATTGGATGAGAAACAAGGCACGCCCATATCTATTTTCTAATACAATCGCTCCGTCAGTCGCAGGTGCAACCTTGAAATGCTTGGATATTTTATCATCATCTACTTATTTACGAGATAAGTTAGAAGAAAATACCAAAAAATTCCGTAAGGAGATGACTGAGGCTGGCTTTGATATTTTGCCGGGCATCCACTCGATTGCACCAATTATGTTTGGCAAATATCCTAACTGCTCGCAATTAGCCGTAGATTTTGCTAATAAGATGCTCGAAGAGGGCGTTTATGTGATTGCTTTCTCGTTCCCTGTTGTTCCCCGTGGCAAAGATAGGATTCGCGTGCAAATATCGGCAGCACACGAGCCAGAACATATTGATTTTGCAATTGCTGCCTTTAAAAAAGTCGGCAAAGAATTAGGTATGATATAGTAGAATTATAAATATAATGGGGCTGCTTTGTGCAAAGTCAGCCCCGTTGATATTAGGCAATGTTATATATTTACTTCTTGCAAATTCTCGCTCAAAGCAACTGGCTTAAAGTATATCCAGAATACACAGCTAAAAATCCTAAAAAGACACTTGCACTAGTATACGCTAATACAGTCAAAAACTGTCCATTCTGAAATAATATCAAATTTTCGCTAGAAAAAGATGAGAAAGTCGTAAAGCCACCGACAAATCCGACCATTAAAAATAATCTCATCTCCAGCAAAAGAACTTCGCTTTTGTCTGCGAGCCCCGTCAGAAAGCCTATTATCAAGCTTCCGAGAATATTAACTATAAGAGTACCAATTGGAATGGAATGGAAATCCCAATAAAAATTGAGTTTTGAGATTAAATATCGTCCGATACTTCCCAAAAATCCACCTGCTCCGACTATTAAAATATTTTTCAAAGGTAATAGCCTAAATTTATGGTAATCTGCGTAATTTATCGTCTGCGGCGATGCGAGGTTGCACCGGAGGCACAAATTCTGGATAGCCGAGCGCTAATATGCCAGATATTCTCCCGCCTTCTGGTATTTCCAATAGTTTTTCTGCTTTAGGGTTCATACCATAAGAAAGCCATACACCAGCGATTTGTTTCTCCCAAGCTAATAGAAAAATATTTTGGATAGCTGCGGCTGTTGCCATCGGGAAATCATATTTGTTTAAGTCGGTTTCGGCTGGGGCGCTTGCGACTGCCAATAGCACTGGTGCATCGCCGAAGTTCATAGCAAAATTTCTTGCGGCTTGCTTACGCTCTTCAGGTAAATCTGGATTTTTAAGCGGACCTGCTTCCATGTATTCTTGATACATTTTTGCTAATTTTGAGCGAGTTTCGTCGCCAATTAAAATAAATTCCCAAGGCTGATTGTTCCCATGCGATGGCGCCCAAGTTCCAGCTTCTAATATTTCAAGTAAGGTCTCTTCCGAAATAGCCTTTGGTAAAAATTTGCGGGCTGTTCTTCTTGTTAAAATAGCTTCTTTTAATTCCATATTTAATATAAATGAAAAGTGAATAAAAACAATATATAAAACTAATAACGCATTAAAAACTAATATATTACAAAGTCTGCGTAACGGACTCTGGACGAATTTCTAACACTGCCCTTGCCCAAGAATAATCCTTTTTCAACATTTCAAAGTCGTCTCCTTCAAAGAGAAATGTGGCAACGCCGCGTACAAGAAAACCTGTTCCTTTGGAGCGAAATCCCTGAACTTCCCTGCTTCCCAAAGTCATCAGAACTTTATTGTTGAAATTAATATTGGCTTCTGTTGTTTTCATACCTCCGACAGGCAGCAATATTCGTCCATCTGGCGTAACTCTCATATAACTGTTCCATGTATTCGACATGTGAATATCTTTTTCGCCTTGCGTGGCAATGGCAACTACGCCTTCGTGTTGTAGCACTTCTAGAAATTTTTCTGTTATCATAGATGTTTACTTTTGTGATTTATGGATAAATTATTGAATTTTCATAGTTAAAATTAATTTATATTTAAGTTATATTCATAGTTATTAAATTGTAAAATAATCAGTAATAGTCTTATTATTCACAGTTTTTCATGCTTTATACGAATGTCAAATATTAAAATAATGTAACAAACCAACGTTTGAAAAACGTTTATTTTCATTATATATTGGGACTTCATTGTCCGATTTTCTTCCCGCTTTGCATTTAAATAAAATTTAGCTAACTTTCTGCATATTTCAGCTTCTTATATTTCAATATTTTAGCGTGATACAGCGGACTTTTAGCGATATAATAATATCGATAAAAATATTGAATAATTCCATTCGTTGATATATTTTTTATCTTTTTAAATTTGAGGGTAGATGATGAGCACTAGGATTGAAAAAGACACTATGGGCGAAATAGAAGTGCCGAATGAAATGTATTATGGCGCCCAATCGGCTCGTTCTTTGATTCACTTTGCTATTGGCACCGAAAAAATGCCGCGTCCAGTTATCAAAGCTATGGGCATTTTAAAAAAAGCCGCGGCGATTGTTAATTGCGAGCTTGGCTTGCTATCAAAAGAAAAAGCCGACCTTATAACGCAAGCTGCCGATGAAGTAATCGAAGGCAAGTTGGATTCCCACTTTCCGCTATCGATTTGGCAAACTGGCTCTGGCACGCAAACTAATATGAACACCAATGAAGTTATCTCGAATAGGGCTATTGAAATTGCGGGCGGCGTGCTTGGCAGCAAAAATCCAGTCCATCCCAACGATGATGTGAATAAATCGCAAAGTTCAAATGATACTTTTCCTACTGCGATGCACATTGCTGCTGCGGAGGAAATTCATACGAGACTGCTCCCCGCTGTGAAAAAATTACGTGATACGCTTCATCGTAAATCGCTTGAATTTAAAGATATTATAAAAGTTGGGCGTACTCACTTGCAAGATGCTGTGCCGCTTACGTTGGGGCAGGAGTTTTCTGCTTATGTGCAGCAATTGGATAAAGCAATGCAGCGGATAAACCTAGTTTTGCCCGACGTACAAGAACTTGCACTAGGCGGAACGGCAGTGGGAACAGGGCTGAATGCTCACCCTCAGTTTGCCGAAAAAGCTGCTGCAAAAATTGCAGAGCTAACGGGCATTAAATTCGTCTCCGCACCTAATAAATTTGAAGCACTTTCGGCTCGCGATGCACTTGTCTTTGCCCACGGA
>JAKIZN010000134.1 GCA_022708005.1 Bacteroidota bacterium
GTATAAACCACTGCTCGCCTGCGTCGTCTGTGTAAAACACATAAGAGCCATCGCTAATGCTATATGTGGAAGCGTATAGTATATCTGGATTATCGGGCTTAAATTTTAAGTCTCGGAAGTTAAAGCCAGAAAGCAGAGTTTGCCACTGTTCGCCTGCATCGGTGGATTTCATAATTGATTTGCTTGTGGCTGCATATAAAATTTTTTCGTTGCGTGGATTGAGCAATATTTTCGAGATAAATTCTCCATTTTCATATTTAATTCCTAAATCAAGCACTTTCCAAGTAATTCCGCAGTCTGTGGATTTTATAATCCCCAAAGAGTAGCACCCCAAAAAGCTGCTGCCATCGGCATCGCCAGTTGCGACATATAATGTGTTTGGGTCTGACGAAGATACTGCAATATCCGAGACACCCATCGATAGAAATTCTGTAAAATCAATGACTTCCCACGAATTACCTCTGTCGTTGCTTTTCCATAACCCACCAGACGCAGAACCTGCCCAAATTAGATTTGAATCAGCTTTAGAAAATTCAATGCAGTTTATTCGCCCACTGCCCGAAAGTTGCTTGTTTTGCCCAAGTTGTGGCGAGCGAGGACCCACTTCTTGCCATACTCCTGTGCTTTGGATATGCGGATTTTTATTTTTGGAAAAATCTTGATATGCCGATAGAATTTCACGAGCATTTGGAATGAAACCATTGCTATCAACGCGAGATTTCATTAATTGCACATATCTATTCAGCGGCTTAAAACCCTTTTTTCTCGACATTTCAATCGAGATATTATTTTTTGCATTGCTTTCGAGCTGAAAAAAATTCTGTGCAGGCTGGCTGTGGCTGTCTAATAGAACAGTTTGGCAGGGCGCTTGGCTGCTCAAAATTAGCGCAAAAAATAATATTAAGGTTATCGCTTTCATAAACATAAAAATAAGTAAATTAATTAATTTATCAAAGCGGGATATTGAGTTCAAGGCAAATAATGTGATAGAAATAATTTTCTAATGCGTATCCGATGCTCTCCAGATGGAGCTGTCTCATAAGGTTCCTGATACATTATTTGGAATTATTTTAATCCCGAAGGGATTTGATGTTTGTAGAAAATAAAATTGCCTAACCTAATGCGACTCCTACGGAGTCGTATAAAGTTAAATCAATGCGACTCCTACGGAGTCGTATAAATCTCCGATTATTCATTACTACAAACATTTGAACCCTTCGGGTTCGTTACTTTTTGGCTTTAAGATGTCCTACACCTTCGAGGTGTAGGACATCTATTATTATAGTTAGAATCAGGATTTTCAAAATTAAAGGATTGACAAGATTATTTTCGACTATCAATTTTCTTCTTTCTTATCCTGATAATCATATAATCCAGAAAATCCTGATTCAGACAAAAGGTGTAGGACATCTGGAAAACAGCTAATAGGCAACGGGAAATTTTCTATTGAAATATTTGAGTTAAAGTTAATTACTTTTATAAAAGGAATAATTTACGTAAATTACATTTTCGATTAATGGAAAATTTGATGAACAGCGTTGTTATAAATGGTGAGAATATTTCAAAATCCTTTTTCCGAAAAAATTATATTTTTCGAGGGCTGAATTTTTCTGTTTGCAATGGCGAAGTGCTTGGTATATGCGGACCTAACGGCTCTGGCAAATCGACTTTGCTGAAAATTATCATCGGGCTTATGCGGCAATCGTCGGGAAAAGTGGAATGGGAAATTGAAGGCAAAAAGATGGAAGAAAGTAAGTATTTCTTGCATTACGGGTTCGCGTCGCCATATCTCAATTTATATGAAGAGTTTACTCCATTAGAGCTTATCGCTGTGATTAGCCGCTTGCGCGGGCTTAAGTTCGCTGATGATGAATCCACCGAATTGCTGAAAAAATTTTTCCTTGCTGAGCATAGAAATAAGCCCATAAGAAATTTTTCTTCTGGTATGAAGCAAAGAATGAAACTGCTCACTGCCACTATACATAAGCCAAAAGTGCTGATATTAGATGAGCCATCTACTAATTTGGATTCTCGCGGAGTTGAACTGGCACTGTCATTAATCGACAGCCATAAAAAAGATGGCGGCGCAGTGCTGCTCGCATCTAACGATGATCACGAACTGTCGCTTTGCACCAATAAAGTTTATGTTTCAAATTAATTAAGATGTCGAAATGAAATTATTTTTAGTGCTCGCAATAGCACTTGCTTTTAATTCTTGCTATGCCGAACAAAAGGAAACTAAGGTTCAGCCGAAAGAAAGTCGGACTTTCGTTAATATTTCTTCGCTAACTTTGCCCGATAAACTTGAAATTTGTGGGGAGCGGCTTCCGTTGGAAGTGCCAGAGATAAGAGAGCGAGCCGAGCGAGAGTTCTATCTGCTTTTGCAGCAGCCTGGGCAAATAATATTATATTTAAAGCGAGCTGGCAGGTATTTCCCGCTGTATGAAAAGCTAATCAAAGAAAATGGATTGCCCGACGACGTGAAGTATTTATCCGTTGCAGAAAGCGCTTTGTATCAATCGCGGTCGAGCAAAGGAGCAGAAGGTTTGTGGCAATTTATGGAAGGCACTGCCCGCTCTTATGGCTTAAGGGTAGATAAAGACGTCGACGAAAGGCGCCACCCCGAGAAAAGCACGCGTGCCGCTTTAACTTATCTAAAAAAATCTTTCGCATCGTATAAAAGCTGGGCTGCCACTTTTGCATCGTACAACATGGGAATGGCTGGAGTGAGCAATGCTATGGCTTACCAAGATTCCGATTCTTATTACGATTTATTTTTGAACGAAGAAACGTCGCGGTTTGTATTTAGAATTGCCATCATCAAAGAAATTATGGCGAATGCCGAAAAATACGGCTTCGACGTTCCAAAATGGGAGCGATATTCGCCCGACAAAGTTCGCGAAATTACCGTAAATGGTGCGATTGCTAATTTATCCGAGTGGGCTAAATCAAATGGCACTACATACAAAGATGTAAAACTGCTCAATCCTTGGATACTTGGCAAAAGCCTTCCAGATGCAAAAGGCGGAGCGTGGATAATCCTTGTGCCAGAAAAATAACGAGTGCCGCAAGCATAGCCGATGGTAATTTATCACAAATAATGCAATAGAAATTTTATCTGACTATATCTTTAGGTAAGTGGGCATGCACACTTGTCTTTTTGTCCGAATCACGATTCTCAGACTTGAAGGATTAACAAGATAATTTTCAACCATCAATTTTATTCCTTCTTATCACGATAATCATATAATCCTAAAAATCCTGATTCAGACAAAATGTGTAGGGCATCTATGTCTTGCTCCCCTTCTCCACACGGAGAAGGAGCTGGGGGTTGAGGTTAGAGTTCCAATTGTACTATTTGAGATAAAAAAATATTATTATTCGGAAACCTATTATTATACATATTCTTTGCCATTTTTTAATTATTTTTGTTAATTGTATTTATGTGAAATTTATAAAAATTAGGAAATTATGGCAGGCTATCCTTTTCGAGAAATTGAGCCTAAGTGGCAGAAATTCTGGCAAACGAATAAAGTTTATAAAGTAGAAGATGATTTTTCTAAGCCAAAATATTATATACTCGATATGTTCCCATATCCGAGCGGTGCTGGGCTGCATATTGGGCATCCAGCGGGCTATACGGCAACTGATATTATTGCCCGCTATAAAAAAATGCGTGGTTTCAATGTCTTGCATCCAATGGGATTTGATGCTTTCGGGCTGCCAACAGAGCGATATGCAATGATAACGGGTATCCATCCAAACGTTGCAACTGAAAAGAATATCGAGCATTTCAAAAGACAATTGGAGCTTATTGGGCTCGGATACGATTGGGATAGAATGGTCAATACCACTTCGCCAGATTATTATAAATGGACGCAGTGGATGTTCCTGAAAATATACAATTCTTTTTACGATAGAGATGCTAAGCGGGCAAGACCGATTGAAGAGTTGCCTATACCAGAAAATTTAACAGAACAAAAAGCAATAGATGATTACGTCGATAGCCGAAGATTAGCTTATGTGGCTATGATACCAGTGAATTGGTGTGCTGCACTTGGGACAGTTCTGGCTAATGAAGAAGTGGACGAGTGGAAAGAAAAAGGCTACTCCGTAGAGCGTAAGCCAATGAGGCAATGGATGCTACGCATAACTGAATACGCAGATAGATTGCTTGAAGACCTTGAATTGGTCGATTGGCCCCACTCCACAAAAGAAATGCAGAAAAATTGGATTGGCAAAAGCGAAGGAGCGCTCATCAAATTTTCTGTCGATGGTTGCGATGAACAAATCACAGTGTTCACTACTCGTCCCGATACAGTTTTTGGCTCAACTTATTTAGTGGTAGCTCCCGAGCATCCGATAGTAAGTAAAATAGTTAGCGCAGAAAAGAGCGATGAAGTAAGCAAATACATTAAAGCCGCCGCAGAAAAGAGCGATTTAGAGCGAACCGAACTATCCAAAGAAAAAACGGGCGTATTCACTGGTGCTTATGCTATCAATCCAGCAAATTCTGCGAAAATTCCTATATGGACTGCCGATTACGTGCTAGCTCACTATGGCACAGGTGCAATAATGGCTGTGCCGGGGCACGATACCCGCGATGGCGAATTTGCACGCGAATTTTCGCTGCCGATAATCCAAGTTGTAGCACCGAACGACGGCAGCACTTGCAATGTCGAAGAAGAAGCCTTTATATCTTACGACGGAGTTGGCGTTAATTCTGCAAATAGCGAAGTATCGCTCAATGGACTGCCGACTTTAAAAGCTATAGATGTAATCATAAATTGGCTCGAAAGCAAAGGTATCGGCGAGCGAAAAATCCAATTTAAGCTACGCGACTGGCTATTTTCGCGACAAAGATATTGGGGCGAACCTATGCCGATAATATTTTTTGAAGACGGCTCCAAACGCGGGCTTGATGAAGACGAGCTACCGCTAATACTGCCCGATGTCAAGGATTTTAAGCCTGCTGGCACTGGCGAATCGCCGTTAGCTAATGTCAATACTTGGGTGAATTTTATCGATAAAAAAACGGGCAAAAAAGCGCGGCTTGAAACTAATACCATGCCACAATGGGCTGGCTCTTGCTGGTATTATTTGAGATATATCGACCCCGCAAATCCTAACGAATTTGTTGCAAAAGATAAAGAAAATTATTGGATGAAACCCGAAGGAGTGGATTTATACGTGGGCGGCTCCGAGCATGCCGTGCTGCACTTGCTATACGCTCGCTTTTGGCACAAAGTGCTGTATGACTATGGATTAGTCTCTACTTTAGAGCCATTCAAAAAGCTTTTCCACCAAGGTTTGATTATGGGCGAAGACGGCAGAAAAATGTCGAAATCGTTGGGCAATGTGATAAACCCAGATGTTGTTATAAACGAATATGGCGCCGATGCTCTCCGTATTTTTGAAATGTTCTTAGGTCCGTT
>JAKIZN010000135.1 GCA_022708005.1 Bacteroidota bacterium
CATACTTGCAAGTATTATTTCTGGAATGCTCGACTTGCGCCTTTCTATCATTTCTTTGATTTCTGCATCGCTTGCGCCAAGCACCGATTGAATCATTGGGCGAGCAATAAAGGGATAAATGCACAGCCCGATTATATTGATGAATATGTCTTCGCTGCGCAAGCCGTCTTTGTATCGACCAGACTTTACTTCTTTCTCAATCATCAACATAAAGGGCAGCAATTTAGGCTTCATCACATTTAGTGCGATATTAGCGACTAATTCTGGATTACGAGCCATCTCGTGGAATATGAATAGTGGGGCGAATGGATTTGCCTGAAGTATGGATATGTAAGTTTCTACAAACGCTTTTAGCAACGATTCAAAATCGCCATTTTTTAGCAGCGTTTCAGCGAGTCTCGGCACGTTGTTTGCCATAGTGTCTTCGAATATCTTTGTAAAGAGTTTGTCTTTGCTGCGGAAATAGTAATGCACCATAGCCTTATTGATATTGGCGGCATCGGCGATTTCCTGCATACGTGCGCCGTCGTAGCCTTTTTCGAGGAATACCTGCTTGGCAGATTCCATTATTCTTCTTTCTGTGCTTTCGTCGTTTTTCATATTATTAACCACCTACATTAACCATTTAGTTAATTCTTACAATACAAACTTAAAGTTTATTTTTGAAATATGCAAGAGAAAAAACAAATAAATTTTTAAAAGGTATGTGTAAATAATTGTAAGTTTGTTTTTTTATTTGGAAGTTAGATAAATAAATTAAATTGCAAATAATACCGGATTTACCAAACTGCTGCCCAAAAATATCTCGTTTTGGGCAGCAGTTTCCCCGCTATCTAAAATTCATCGAAGTCCATATTGCCATTTTCTTGCATCGGACGGCGCCTTTCTTTTTGCTTGGGTCCTTCGTTAATCTTGTATTGAATACCTAAAAACGCAATTCTCGATTGTCTTTTCATTTTGTAACGCGTGCTGAAGGTTGAGTTCTCTGATGTGCCGCCAAAATACATATTATTGAAAATGTCGCTTAGCCTGAACGTTAGCGTCATTTTTCTATCCCAAATATCATATCGAGCGCCAAAATCTGCGTAATATACTTCGTAGCGAGAGCCTTGCGGAGTGATGGTCGGACCTGAATAATTGCCAATTAGCTGAAAGGAAAATGCCTTCGATAGCATTATATTTGCATTTGCTCGCAGCGACCAACTATAATCGTCATTATCTAATTCGAGCGACTTTTGGGCACCCTTAATTTGAGAGCGGTAGTAGGATAAATCTGTGGAAAATCGCATCCATTTGAAATAATCTAGCGTAGCATTTAGCTCTAATCCATAGTTAGTTCCTTCGGCAACATTTTCAAAAGTCGTCCGCAGCACACCGTTTGACACTATCTCTGTTATAAACGAAATCTTATCGTGCGTCTTTCTATAAAACAAATTTGGAGTTATCGAAAAGCCTTTAAATCCCTTGACGTAGGCAATTTCATAAGCATCAATATATTCGGGATCCAAATCTGGATTGCCAGTCCTGAGCGTATTGGGGTCGGAGTAGTCAGTAAACGGATTGATAAACCTTGAGCGTGGGCGATTTATTCTGCGAGAATAATTGATTTGCACCTCGTCGGCATTAGTAATCTTATAGCTCAAACTTGCACTTGGGAATAGCCCAAAGTAATCTTTGGAATTTTTCGTATTGGTGGTTTTCAAGTCCGTATCAACGTTTGTCTGCTCGGCACGTAGCCCAATATGATATGATAAGTCCGATATTTTGCCCGAAAAAATTCCATAAGCCGCGATTACTCGCTCGCCATATATGAAGTGATTAGTTTTGTTTGCATCGTCTATCATAGTGCCTTCGGAGTTGGCATATAAATAATGATAATCGTTGTCCAAAGTCTGATAGGACAGTTTGGCGCCGCTCTCGATTTTATAATCGCCAAACGGTTGAACGTAATCTGTCTGAATAGTTAAGTATTTAGAAATATCGTCGCTTGTGCTTGCTTCGAGTGAGTACATTGGTAATGGGCTTTTCCAAATTTGGCTGTAATTATCATCGTCGTCGCCTTCTCGTTGCGACATATTAATATCAAAAGTAAGATTATGCTCTTTGCTGGTAAAAATTCTTTTATAATTTAGCGAATAATCATAGTTTGGACCTCTACCTTTCCCATCGGAGATGCGTGCATAATCATTAAGCAAATTGTTATCGCTCGTAAAGTAATTTTTAGATGATACATTGCCCCAGCTTGTGCCATCATAAGTTCTAACGGAGAATTGCATTGATAGCAAATCAAGTTGCGTCATTTGATAATCAAATCCAGTTCGCACGCTATGATTCATAAAGCCGCGTCGCCTGCGAATATCTTGCTCTAGCACCATAGAAGAATCTTGGAAATTAGTTGTGCGGAAGGAACTGCCTTTAGCCTGCATTCGCCTCGAGCCATAATCATAATTTAGGAAGAAGTTCCAATCGCCAAATTGGTATGCGGTATTAATTGCAAAGGAATATTTATCGCCAGTGCCGAGATTGATGCTCGCCAAGCCATTCAAGCCTTGCTCGCGATTTTGCTGAAGGACAAGGTTGATAATTCCAGACATACCTTCGGCATCGTAGCGAGCCGATGGGTTAGTGATTATTTCTATGCTTTCGATAGAAGCGGCGGGCAATTGCTCCATCAAGACTGTTGGGTTCATCGTAGTTGGTTTGCCATTTATCAGCACTTTGAAATTTGAGCTGCCGCGTATGCTGACATTACCTTCGACATCTACATTTACAGATGGTATATTTTTCAGAACATCTATTGCGGTGCCGCCCGCAGAGGCAATATTTTTATCGACATTGAAAACTTTTTTACCTTGCGTGTATTCAATCATTTGCCGCTCCGCTGTAACTTCCACTGCGTCGGTTAGCGAAGAGCTTTGCGATAGCGAGACAGTAGCCAAATTGATACTGCGATTATCTTTATTTATGCTGATAAGTTCCGAGTAATACGGGGCGTAGCCAACGTAATTAATTCTAACTATATAATTCCCTTGCCGAATGTTATTTATTTCAAAGTCGCCTTTGGTATCGGATACTCCGCCGGTAATAACGCTTGAATCCTTAGCACTGATCACGCTTACATTTGCTCGAGTAAGCGGTGAGCTTGTTTCGAAATCAATAACTTTGCCTTTGATTGAGCCTCCCTGAGCGTATAAATCATAATTGCCAATAATTGCAAAAACTAAAATGATAGCGATAGCCGTTCTTTTAATCAACATATTATATTTGCACCGTAAGTAATATTATTATTATTTCATATTAATTTAATATAGACGACTAAAAACAAAAATGGTTTAATCGTAAAAATTAAACCATTATAATCTTAATTTATATTTTTGCTGAATTTTACTGCGGGTTATATCGCCACTATACCCTTTGTTTTTAATTTCTCGCTTGCTTTTATATGATATTCCAGTATCTTATCATATTGCGTCTGATAGCCATAGCTTGCGATGCAAGATAAAATTAATCTTTTTTGCTTGCGGCTTGCTTTCCCTTGACTTTCAGTGGAGTAAGTATAACCGAAAGGTTTTTGCCCTCAAATTTCAGTGGCTGGTCTAACTTGGCAATATCAGTCATTTCTTCTATAAATTTTTCTAAAAGCTCTTTGCCAATTTCTTGGTGAGTGATTTCTCTGCCTCGAAACATTACGGAAGCCTTGACCTTGCTGCCTTCTTCGATAAATGCGCGAGCGTGCTTCACTTTGAAATTGAAATCATGGGTAGCGGTTCGCCATTTGAAACGGATCTCTTTAAGCTGCGACGCTGCCTGATTTTTCTTTTGCTGCTTTTCTTTTTTTTGTATTTCGTAAATGAACTTACCGTAATCAATTATTTTGCAAACAGGCGGATTAGCAGTTGGCACAATTTCTACCAAGTCTATTTCTCGCTCTTCTGCAATTCTGAGCGCCTCGTTGCGTGGCAAAATGCCGAGCATTTCTCCATTGCTGTCGATTACGCGTAGTTCGTTTGCTTTAATTTCGTTATTAATCTTATGCTTTCTTTGAGAATCTTTGTCTTGCCTCATACCGACTTGCTGAGGATTATTGTGTGTAAGTGATGATTTCAAGTATTTCCTTTAAATTTGTTCAAAAATATATTTCTTTGCATTTTGCAAATATAGTATTAAAAAACGAAAATTAAAAGCAAATATTATGTATAAGTTTTATTTTTATCATAAATTTATCAGTATCGGCATAAATTGGTTTTGCGACGCAGTTTTGATTTTTCTGCTTTTTTTTGCTATATTAAAATTTGAGCGAATGCAGATTTTATTTTTTTGCGAGGGAGACGTTTGGTTATTGCGTTTGTTGCTGGTACTATTTTAGGATTTATATTAGCTATGCCGCCCGGACCAATTGGGGTGCTGGCTATAAAATTAGGCTTGCATAAAGGAGTAAAGCCCGCTGTTTATATGGCGGTAGGCTCTGGCATAGCTGACTTTTTCTTCTGTTTGATTGCCGCCACCGCTGCCTCGGCGGCAACTTCTGCGCTTTCTAACTTTGTCGATAAGTACCCTATTTATACGCTAATTGTGCAAGTTGTTATTATAACCGCATTTATAATATATGGAATTATAAATTTAAAGAAAAAAGACGGCTATAGTAATAATTTTGAAGAACAAGAAATTGGTAATAAGTCGAACTTTGTTAGACATTTTAAAGATAAGGGACCATTTTTTCTTGGCATTGGGGTAGCGTTGACAAATATTGTAAACCCTACATTTCTCCCTTCGCTTGGATATGTTTCGATACAAATCCAAAAGATGGGCGTTTTTTCTACCGAAATTAGCAATATTTTGCTGTATTCGTTAGGCTTTGGGATAGGCAATTTTTTATGGTTATATCTGCTATCTTCTATTATACACAGGCTTAAAGATAGATTTTCTGGGAATATGCTTGTGCGCATAAGGCAATTTGCTGGGCTAACTTTCATAGCGTTTGGCGGTATTTTAGGTTGGCGACTGTTTTTCTTTACCAAATGGGCAGAGTTATTTAAAATTGCCATAGCGTTTATTTAGCCGAACTCGCCTGAAATTTTCTTGCCAAAGATAAAACATATTTCGTATATTTGCAATGTAAGCTAAATTTTTATATATAACAAATAGAGGCGTGTTGCAAATTGTTTCTACTTAATTTACCTATAAAGGACCCAGTCCCGGTTTTTGCATTGCTTTTATTAGTTGTGCTGCTTGTTCCGTTGATATTTAAAAAGCTGAAGATACCCGGTATAGTCGGGCTTATATTGGCTGGTGTCGTAATTGGTCCCCATGGGCTTGGCATATTGGAGCGCGGCTCAAGCGTTATTATGTTTGGCACCATCGGACTGCTATATATAATGTTTTTGGCTGGGTTAGAC
>JAKIZN010000136.1 GCA_022708005.1 Bacteroidota bacterium
TGCCCTCTATGGCAATAACCCTATTGTTTGCATCGAATACGGGGAATTCTGTTACTTCTATCCATCTAAGCGAACCATCTTTATGCTTTGATTCTAGTAGGTATGTAGGCTTTTTTATGCCTTCTGCTGCCGAATTGGTAAAAGCTAATGCTAATTTATTTTGTGGGCTGTCTACCAATGTACCGCCGTAATTTGGTTTATTAAGCAACTCTTCAGGCTGGTATCCCAAAACTTCTGTAACTGAAGAAGATAAAAATGTGAATCTGTGATTTAAATCTTCGCGATGTAGGAAATACTCACCGCTAATATTTTCTATAAGCTGCTTATACTTGGCTTCAATATTTTGCAGTGCTGTCCTTTCGGACAAGTCTATAGCTATTCCTATAGCGCCAGTGATGTTATAGCCAACAATAGTTGGTATAAGCAATCTTTCAAAATTAAATGTTCTCCCAGATTTATCAATAGGCACAAGTTCCCGAACCGTTTCGCCCGCAAGCGCTTTCTTATGCGAACTTATCCAACTACTTTTCACTTTTTCGCTAAGAGGTATTTCGTCAACCGTCTTGCCAATACAATCGCCCCAAAATTCTATGGAGCCTCTATTTTGATATATAAATCTACTATCGGAATCTATTGTCCAGAAATTAAATGGGAGATTTTCGACTATAGTCTTAAAAAGAGTTTCGCTTTCTTTTAGTGCTTGCTCTGCCTCTTTGCGCTCGGTAATGTCTCTGCCGACTCCGATAATATACTCAATTTCGTTGTTACTATTTAATACTGCAGTATCAATCCACGCAATCCATCGCCAGCCTATAGCTGTGTCAGCACGCTGTTCAACGTAACAGCTATATGGCTCTCTGTAAAGCTTTTTCATTTCTTCTATAGTTTTTGAGCGGTCGTCTTCATGAACCAATAGCATAAACTGCTTGCCTATAAGTTCATCTTCAGATTTACCGAATAGCTCGCAATATGAATCACTTACATATAAAAGACATTGATTTTTGTCTACTTTTACGATTAAATCGCTAACATTCTCTACTAGCAATCTATATTTTTCTTCGCTTTCCGCTACTTTTCGTTCGCTTTCTTTTCTTCGTGTAATATCTCGAGAGACGCCAACCAATCCTATTACATCGCTTGAGCCATTTTTGACAAATGAAATTCTTGCTTCGACATTGATTTTGGTCCCATCTTTTCTATATTCCTCTGTTTCGATAATCCGCCATTGACTGCTCGCAGGACTTTGATTTTCGATCTCCCCTTTGATTAGCGCCATTGCCTTATTATAAGACTCTTCTGACATCAACTTAGATAGAGGAAGAGCTTTAAATTCTTCGACCGAATAGCCATAAAAATTGATTACCGATGGGCTGACATATTTCACTTTAAAGTTAGTGTCTGAGAACCAAATGACATCAACGCTATTAGATGCAATAAGCTCATACCGTTGGTTACTATCTTGAGCGTCTTTCATCAGCCTTATGTTGTCGCTGCGGGATCTCAATATGCTTCCAGATAGCACTGTCGCAAGCGGATAGAAAACAATAGTTGTCAGGGCGACTACCTCAAAAGCCTTCGCTCTTGATGCCGATGGAAGCAAGAACATTAGTAGCACCATAGCAATATGAGCGGTAAGCCCCAAAAGATATATTGAAAGAGTATTTATTTTGATTTTTTTTGCTGAGGCGTAGTAGTGGAAAAGTAAGCCAATAATTACAGAAGAAGTTATAACAGACGTTCCAATAATTGCGCCGTGTCCGCCAATTGAAATTCTATATATGGCGGACATTATCCCAGCAACCACAGCAGGCAAAGGTCCAAAGAATAAGCCGCACAAGCTTAAAACGACAGACCTACCGTCGAAAATCAAGCCCGGCTCAAGGACAAATGGATCCATCATACCAACAATTGCTACTATGCCAAAAAGTATGCCTTGAGCGAGTTTGCCCGTAGTTCTATCTCGTGTCCACTTGTTTTCGAGCAAGCCCGACACAGCGCTGAGCGCCACAAGTATACTCAGATTACGTAATATGTCAATGACTATCAATACGCAGACCTCATAGAGTAGTATTTTTTATAATAGCCTTCAATATAAATTACGAAATCAGCTTAATTTTATTTCATTAAAAACCACTCAAAAACCACTCAAAAACCGCATCATACATAACTTATTCATATTTATATGGTTTAGCAATTTTCATAAAAAATACAGCGTTGGCATTGCAAATTGCAGCAAATAAAAGCGTGCAAGAACTGAAAGTATCGTGTAACCCGTTGGTAACAGCAACGTAATGTGGAAATAATCTGACAGTGTCAATAAATTTCAACAACTATTCTATCTTTATCATTCGCGATATGAAGAAGCCATCGGTGCCAAATAAGTGTGGATAAAATGTAAATTTATAGTTATCTTCGAGCTCTGCGATAGCAATTCCATATTTGTCAAATGCGTTAGAAAGGCTATCGGGGGCAAATTCGTGTTGGTTCTCTAAAAATTTTTCAACTACCGCATCATTTTCTTGTGGCATAATCGAGCAAGTAGCGTAAATCAATACGCCGCCAATATTTAAATATTGAGAATATTCGCTTAATATTTGATATTGCAAGTTCGACATTTTTTCGATTAAGCGACTTGTAGTTCTATATTTTTTCATTGGCTCGCGGCGCAAAGTTCCCATACCGCTGCAAGGTGCATCGATAAGGATAGCGTTAAATGCTCGTCGTTTGAAATATTTTACATTTTCATCTTTGACTATAGGCTTATTTTTGCTATCGATTAGGTAAGTTCGTATTGACTGCAATCCAGCGTTTTGCGCTCGTTTAGGAAGCTCTTTCAGCCGCATTAGCTCTTTGTCGGTAGCGATGATTCGCCCTGAATCGTTTTGAAGAGTAGCCAAATGTAAGGACTTTCCGCCGGCGCCTGCGCAAGCATCTAATATCACCCAGTTTTCGCTTGGCGCCATTGCATAAGCTACGAGCTGACTTGCTTCGTCCTGAATTTCGATAGCACCAGTTTTAGCTAGCGGGTGCTCGCTTAGATATATCCTATGTGAAAGGTTGTAGGCAGCAGGCGAGAGCGAGCATTTAGTTAGTTCAACGCCATTTTCTTTTAAAGATGCGGCTACTTGCTCAGCTTTTTTCGATAGGCTGTTGATGCGAATTGTAATAGGCGCCGATTTAGTAAAAGCAGCAGCAAGATTAAAAATATTTGCAATAGATAGGCTCGTGAATTGTAATAAATTATTAATAATCCAGTCTGGAAAAGAATATAGTATTATGCTGTATTGATAATTAGTTATGTTAAATTTACTATTTTCATTAATCTCATTTAAAGATGAATTATAAATTAATTCAAATAAATATAACAAATTATTTGTCCAATTATTTATATCTAATTGCGTCCATTCACAATAACCTTGCATAGTTTGTTGAAAGGTTGAAACAATCGAGCCTGAGTCATTGATTTGCTTTTTATTGATGAACTGCTCAAGCTGGACTTCGCCTGCGAAGTAATCTATTTGGGTAGCTGCATAAAAAGCAATGAGTATGGCAGAAAAATCTTTTGGCTTGGAGTTGAGTTTTTCGTTCTTTGATATGCTTTCTAATAGTTTATCTGTATTTGGAAAATTCTCTGCGATATAATCAAAGAGAGTCATATTTCGCAAATAAAAAAACAGCAGATTTAGTATAAATCGGCGATCGTTGCTTCCCAAGCTCTTTTTAGACTTTAAAAAATTAGCAGCGACCTTATCGGTCGGGGCTGGATTTCTTCTTGCAATATTGAGCAGCAAGCCCGTAGTATCGATTAGTCCAATTAAATTCATAGAAATTTCAAAAGTGTGAGTTTAAAATAAATACAAAGATAATTAAAATTATATTTTTTTATTTGCATATTAAATATAAATCGCTTATTTTTATGTTGCAGTATAAAGAGATAATCCGCAAATTAATTTATATTATGTAAATTAAGCCGATATCTTTTAAGATTTTTATATACATTAAATATAATATCAATAATCATGTGTCAAATAGATGCAGCAAATGCGTATTTTTTTTAGATAAAAGTTTTTTTACTTGATTTTTTTGTTTTATATTTATAAATGTGTTGAACTGTTTTTTGAAAAAAGTTTTATGAAAATGTAGCTAAATGCTATGTGGTATGATTTTTGCTTTAATTAACTATTTATAAATAATAGTTTTAGCAATATAAATATTGAAAGAAATTACACATATTGTTAATAAATTTAGAGGAGCCAAGATGAAAAAAGCTCTGTTTTACTTGTTTTTGGTAACAATGCTCGCTGCAGGCTCTATTGCAACTTATGCCCAAGATGCGAAGATACGCAAGCAAGTCGTAACTTCGGGTGGTATGGTTGGAGTCGTATCGGGCGATGTTAAAATGTCGGGCGCGTTTGGTCAGACAGCAATCACTAAACGGACAGTGATGGAGTCCGAGCTTGTAGTTGGACCTATTGTCCATCAAGGTTTTTGGGTACCCGAGGCTACTATTACAAGCGTAGAGGAGCCAAGATTTACTTATAATTCGCTCATTTCGAACTATCCTAATCCAGTTAATAATGTTACAACTTTTAAGTATGAGCTCGAGAGTAATGCTTTTGTAACATTGCGAGTTTTCGATATGGTAGGCAATCAAACTATTGTATTTAACGATGTTTTCCAGAGTGCAGGCGAGCAGACATTCCAATGGACTGCCCGCAACGATAGCGGAGTTGATTTGCCGAGCGGTTCATATATTTATGAATTAACCGTTCAGCCGGCAGAGAGAACGGGAGCGACTTCGTCACCATATTCTTTGCGCAATGTTATGGTTATAGTGAAATAATCACGAAATATAAATGATTAGTAAAAAATATATATTTTTGTTTTATTAAAATTAGAGGTCTCAATATGAAGAGATTACTTTCAATTTTTGTTGTCCTTCTTGGGTTAATGCTTGCTACCGAGAGCTATGCAGAAGCACCCAAGTTGATAACATTTCAGGCTCAGCTTGTCGATAGCCGGACAAATGCTCCTTTGGACGGCAATATTCCTATTTCTTTTGAAATTTATGAATCAGAAACAGGCGGCTCAGCTCTATGGGTAGAGCATAACAACGTGAGCGTCGAAAATGGGTTCATAAATGTTTATCTTGGTGGGAAAACACCTTTTCCATCTTATATGAAGTTCGATAAGCAGTACTATGTGCAAATAACAGTTAATGGCAAAGCATATCCAAGAACGCCATTAACATCTGTTCCTTATTCTATGTATGCAACAACAGCAGATACATCTGATTTTTCGTATCTCGCTGCTACTGTTGTTGACGGAGCAATTACTC
>JAKIZN010000137.1 GCA_022708005.1 Bacteroidota bacterium
TATCTCGACTTTTCAACGTCGAAATCTCTTTCTTTGCCATTGCCGTTGCCATTTGATGAAGAGTTTTCATCGTAATCGCGGCTTAAAGAAAAGCCCGCACCAATAGCGGTAATAATAGTTCTTATCTCTTCATTTTCTAAAATTTTATTCGGCGCCGCTTTTATCACGTTTAATATTTTGCCTTTGAGCGGAAGTATAGCTTGGAATCTTCTATCTCTGCCTTGCTTAGCAGAGCCTCCCGCTGAATCACCCTCGACTATGTAAATTTCCGTATCTTCGAGAGTATTCATAGAGCAGTCAGCAAGTTTGCCCGGCAAGGTTGAGCTTTCTAAAGCATTTTTGCGTCTGACCAAATCGCGAGATTTTTTAGCGGCAATTCTTGCTTCAGCTGCAGTATTCGCCTTCTCGATAATCTTTTTAGCCTCAGCTGGATTTGAATCCAAATATTGCGTCAATTTCTCATTAACTATTGCCCTTACTATGCTCTCAACTTCACTATTGCCCAATTTAGTCTTAGTTTGACCTTCAAATAGTGGCTCTGGCACTTTGACGGAGATAACAGCCGTCAAGCCCTCACGAAAATCGTCGCCAGTGAGTGGATTTTTGCTCAGTTTATTTGCCACTGCATAAGCGTTCATTGTTCGAGTGAGCGCAGAACGAAAACCGCTAACATGCGTGCCACCCTCAATTGTATGAATATTATTCACATAACTCAAAAGAGTTTCGCTATAAGATGAATTATATTGATAGCATATTTCTACTTCAGTCGCATATTCGGCATCTGAACCACTTATATAAATGTGCTTGGTTACCGGCGTGTTGGCATTATCAATATAATCGACAAAATCTTTTATTCCGCCCGGATAGTTATACTCCTCCCTTATTTCCTCCCGCTCATCCACTAATTCAATAGAAACACCCGGATTCAAAAAAGCTAATTCGCGAAGCCTATCGGACACTTTGTCCATCTTAAATTCCACAGTATGAAACACGGTATGGTCGGGCAGGAATTTCACAGTGGTACCAGTATCCTCTGTCTCGCCAATTACATCAACCCCTGTTTGCGGAATGCCCTCGCGGTATATTTGCCTAAATATTTTCCCCTCTCTTTTCACCGTTACCGTCATCTCGGAAGATAAAGCATTGACGCAAGAAACACCAACGCCATGCAGCCCGCCGGACACTTTATAATTGCTCTTGTCAAACTTTCCGCCTGCGTGCAAGGTGCACATAACAAGCTCGAGAGTTGGAATTTTTTTCTCAGGGTGGATGCCAGTCGGAATACCGCGACCATTATCCACCACAGAGCAAGAGCCGTCAGAATGCAGCGTTACAGATATTTTTGTGCAATAGCCAGCAAGCGCCTCGTCAATAGAATTATCCACCACCTCGTTAATCAAGTGATGTAGCCCCCTTTCGCTTACGTCGCCAATATACATTGCTGGTCTTTTGCGTACTGCCTCTAAGCCTTCAAGCACTCTAATACTGCTTTCGCCATAAGATGATTTATCTTCTGCTGCCTTATGGGTTGCTTCGTTTACTATTTCTTCCATAATTATATCCAAATTGGAAATGCACTAAAAATAATCTTACAAATATACGAAATTTTATCGAATTTTTAGCGAAGTAACTATATTTTTCGATAGGAATAGACTGATTTTATCGATTATTTCTTCTTGTCTAATCAATATTTCCGCACGCCAAGTAGAAGAATCAGTTTTTATATGCAGCACGCCTTCTACCAACTTTTTAGGCACGGCATGGCTAGCTATCCCACTGCCTACTATTTGCTCCCAATTAAGAGTTAGCTTGCCGAAACTTATATTTTCTTCCCAAGCGTTTATTTCTACCAACTTGTTTAGTAGCTCTTTTAGTGATTGCGCTGATGTATCTTTGCGGTCAAACACTGCTTTCTTCCGCCTGCTCGAATAACGAAAATAGCTCGCCAGCAGTTTTGCAATTTATTACATTTGCTCGAAATGCGTCATTATTCAAAAGCCGCGATATTTTGCTGAGCAGCCTTAGATGCAGCCCTACGTTATTCTCGATACCCAACAGCAAAAAGCAAATACTAATCGGTTCGCCGTCAAGCGATTGAAAATCTATAGGCTTTTTCAAGACTGCGATCGCTCCAACAGGCTCATCGATGGACGGCAGTTTTGCGTGCGGTAGCGATATATTTTTGCCAATCCCAGTGGACATGACTTTTTCTCTATCGATAATATGCTTTAATACCGCAGACTTATTACGCACTTTTCCAGATAGCGACACTAACTCCGTCATTTTTTCTAACAAGTCTTGCTTGCTTGTCGCATCTAAGCCAATTGCTATTGTGCTTTTGCTTATCACTTCGGTTATTTTCATAATTATCTCCCATTATCGCCCCTAATATTTTACAAAAATCCGAATTTAATTTTGATTATCAAAAAAAATGTTGTTATGTTTGTTAGTTTTTTCACTCTAATTTTCATATTTGATTAAAAATGAACGCATTTGGCAATTTATATAAAATTTCTATTTATGGCGAATCGCATAATAAATCAATCGGCGTGGTAATCAGCGGAGCGCCCGCCGGGCTACCTTTATCAGAAGATGATTTTGAAAAAGATTTAAACAGCCGAAAAGCTGGACAGTTCGGCACTACTAAGCGGGCTGAAGCCGACCTCCCAATGATTTTATCGGGGGTATTCCGCGGCAAAACAACCGGCTCGCCAATACATATTTCTTTTGAAAATAAAGAAGTTCGCTCGGAAGATTATCCCGACGCAACGCGAGCGGTGCCACGTCCCGGTCATGCCGACTTTACCGCTTTGAAGAAATATTTTGGGCACAATGATTTTAGAGGTGCTGGGCATTTTTCAGGCAGGCTAACTTTAGCGTTGGTAGCGGCGGGAGTAGTTGCTCAAAAAGTGGTACCGTATTCTATAACATCGAAAATAAAGCATATCGGCGGACAGTCTGATTATGAGCCGCTGCTGCAAAGAGCCGTCGAAGCAGGCGATTCGCTGGGCGGAGTTGTGGAAACTATTGTAAGCAACTTGGAAGTTGGCATCGGCGAACCATTTTTCGATAGCGTAGAATCTTTGATAAGCCATTTGGTGTTTTCCATTCCCGGTGCCAAAGGAATAGAATTTGGTGCTGGATTTGAAGCAGCAAAAATGTTTGGCTCTCAATACGTTGACCCAATTATTGATAACAAAGGCACAACGCTAACTAATAATTGCGGTGGAATAAACGGGGGCATTAGCAATGGAAATGAGATAGTCTTTCGCACAGCTTTTCGCCCAGCGTCGAGCATTGCCATACCTATCAATACATATAATTTTGAAAAAAATGAAATGACAGAGCTTTCTATCAGTGGCAGGCACGACGC
The DNA here is from genome assembly GCA_022708005.1 of Bacteroidota bacterium. Classification (GTDB taxonomy): domain Bacteria; phylum Bacteroidota; class Ignavibacteria; order Kapaibacteriales; family UBA2268; genus JAKIZN01. The sequence goes on from JAKIZN010000137.1 coordinate 3,374, forward strand.
ATGCTATGTGCTGCGAGTTCCCGTCATTGTATCGGCTTGCACGGCTTGCGTGCTGGCAGATTTATTTTTGCAGCGGCAAGCGTATCTTTTGGAAAAATAGTAGAATTTGCATATTTTACTTTGATGATTTATGCTAAAAAAAATTATTATAATATTACTTATTTCTCTTGCGATAAACTATCTATATGCCAACGAGTTACCGCAGGCTTGGAGTAAGCCCGAAGGCTTAATTCAACTCAATTCTAATCGCGACGAATTTGCGCCAAGCTATAATCATTCAGAAAATAGACTTTACTTTAATTCTAATATTAGCGGAAAATCCCAACTATATTGGGTTGATTTGCAAGATATAGAAAGCTCTAAGCCAATACTTGCCAAAGGATTACTCAATAATCCAGCGGAAAATCGCTCTTATTTTTCGTTTAGCGACGACGGCACCGTATATTTATCTGCATTTCGCAGGACTAATAAATATCCATTTGTCAATATAGCTCAATCATCTATCCAGCGAAATGCTTATTCCGAGCCGATTTTTATCGAATCGCTATCGCATAACTCATTCAATGGGCAAGCTACTGTTTCTCCAAATGGTTCGGTGATGGTCTTCGCTTCGGATAGAATAAACGGCAAAACCACAGACCTTTTTATTTCTTATAAAGACGAGAGTGGCGTTTGGAGCGAGCCTATCGAGCTTTCCGAACTTAATTCTGACGGCAATGAAATCACTCCTTTTTTCTATTCCGATAGTCTGCTTTTCTTTTCATCCGATGGGTTAAGCGGCATTGGCGGCTATGATATTTATAAGACTGAATATTATAATGGCATTTGGCAGGTTCCAATTCCATTAAACGATATTAATACTGAATTCGATGAATCCGATTTTATAATTTTGCCCGATGGCACAGCGATATTCTCGTCGAATAGAGGGGGAAGCAAGGTAGGGCTTGACTTATATATTGCAAAGCCAACTGTTGCAGAAAGCATTGAAACAGAAGAATATAGCTTTCATTTGTCGCTAAAGTCTAGTCCTGCGGAAATTAGATTAAACCAAGAAGTAAAATATTCTATATTTAATTTAAATGGCATATTTCCAATAAATTACGATTATTTTAAAATATGCGACTCGCTATATACAATGGCTAATAGCCTTGAATTTAATTTTATAAGCAACTCGCCATTAGACTTTTTATTTCATATAAAAATAGAGCAAGCAAAACAAGAAAAAGCGAAAATAATCATATCAGTAAACGATAAGCTCGTCGATTCCGACTTTTTAGATAGGGTGAGCCGATTCGCCGATTATTTGAACTTTCCGCAAAATCTTATTGAAATCCGAAGAGTGAGTGAAATAGACGAACGTCACTTTAAAATCGAAACTGCCAACCCGTTTGTATGGCTTTCAAAGTCAACATATTCGTTTGCAAGTAGCAATATTCAATTAATCGCCGACTGCCAGCCACAGCCCAGCGGCTTCACTTTAAATTTGCGAACGAAACACGGCACAGCGGATAGCGGATTTGCTTCGCTGAAAGATTGCCAATTCCCTGCCGAGTATACCCTAAATTTAGCCAATATTTTGAGCCAAATCCCAAATAGAGACGAATTGATGATATTGGCAGACTTGGACATAGAAAAATCAATAATGACCCCGCTGAGTGTTTATCTGAATTTACCGATTATCACCACTATTTCAAAAGAGCCTTACTCGGTCAGCCAGCAGGGCAAAAAGCAAATATATTATTTTATCAAATTGCCGGACAATTCTAATGGCGAGCCAATAGAAGAGCAGAATAAGCCTATTTTAGACATCTTATCAGAAAATTTTAGCGTAGCCAAGTCTATAAAATATAAAGCGTTATCTTCTGGCAAGGAGGGCAGTGGCGAACTGCTAAGGTTACTAACATCCTTAGACAAATACAAAAGAAAATTGCAGATACAAGAGCTCGCCACAAGC
>JAKIZN010000138.1 GCA_022708005.1 Bacteroidota bacterium
TCCTTATATAGTGAACATCGCCACGCACCACTGTATTATACCATATTGAAACATTTTCACCGATTTCTACATCGCCAATAATTTTAACCCCTTCGCAAATAAACGCAGTCGGGTGGATTATCGGTGTTTTGCCATTATACGTTATTATGCTTCCGTTCTGACCTGTTTCTAAATGCATCGCGATCCTCTTAAATACTATTTTTTTGACTTTTTAGTTTTATATTGCTTTTTGAGGGTCTTTTGCAGTTCTTTTAATTTTTTTATAGCTTCTTCTTTAATTTCTTCATATCGATAGACTTGCAAACTATAATCAAGCCTGCGGTCAAGATCGCCAAGGAAGTAGTACGCTTCATTTATTTCATTGAACCTATCTAAAAAATATTCATCGCCATTATGCAAATCGGGATGGTATTTCCTTGCAAGTGCATAATAAGCTTTTTTTATATCGAATTTAGATGCTGTCCGCTCTATTCCTAATATTTTATAGTAGTCCTTTGGCTTCATTTTCCACAAAAGCAAACTCAAAAACACTATAAAAACGAAAATTTACTGAAAGTATTACACTATTTGGATATTATCGCTAAGATTAAGAAGTTTGAATTGGGATTTTTATGATTAGAGTGATTAATACCAAATAATGCAATAAGAGCTCTAACTGATTGCGTATCCATAAGGGAAAGTTAGGCTTTAAGGTGTCCTACACCTTCGAAGATGTAGGACATCTGGAGAATGGCAGATAGGCAATTGGAAAGTTTTTATTGAATTATTTGGGTTCAATCTTGAAAATCGTGTTCAAGCTAAAATAATCATAAAATATCTTTGTTTATTACAATAAATAATTGTAATATTATTTTTATAAATTTTGATGATTTGAAAAAGAACATAAAAAATGGATCCAATAGATTATAATGATGATTTCGATGAATCATTCCCCGAAGATATAGAAGAACAATTGCGGCGTTACCGCAAGGCTCTTCGCCGCAGGCACTTGGGTAATGATGACCTTCCAAGTGCCGAATCTTTGGAAATGCTAGTAGATTATTGCATGTCCATCAATCAGTTCGATGATGCTTTGGCTTTCTGCAATTTGCTTATTGAATATATGCCTTATTCGGCTGACGCTGTCAATCGGAAGTGTGCTATATTGTTCAATCTCGGCAAATATAAAGAAGCACTCGAAATATCTAAAGCCGCGGTGGAGCAATATCCAGACGATATAGAATCGCTGCTCAATTACGCTATTTCATTAGAAAATACTGGCAGTCCGCTCGATGCGCTTAGCGTCATATCTAAAGCGCATTCTATAGACCCGACCAATGAAGATGTGATTTTCCAGATGGGGCTTATTTGCCAAACTTTGAAAGAATACGACCACGCTATTGCAATATTTTCTGAAATTGAGGATAATGCGAATTTCTCCAAAGATATTTTCCAAGAAATTGCATATTGCTATACAAATTTGAACGACAACGAGAAGGCAGCCGAATACTACAAAAAAGCTATAGACGAAAATCCATACGACTATTATCTATGGTTCAATCTCGGATTAGTTTATACTTATAACGAAAAATATTTTAAGGCTATCGATGCTTACAAAATGGCAATAGCGATTAACCCTAAATTTTTAGTTTGCTGGTTTAATTTAGGCAACGTTTATTCATCTATTGGGCATTTGAAGGACGCTGCGGACTGCTATAAAGAATGCGTTAAAATCAATCATAGCGATATAGATTCTCTGCATAACCTTGCGAGCGTGCTCGGCGACAGCGGAGATTACCGCCAAGCTATTGCCGTATTTAGTAGAATTTTGCAGCTAAAGCCACATTATTATCCCGCACTTTTTGGCAGGGGCATTTGCTACGATGCTTTAGAAGAATACGAGATGGCGCTGCAAGATTATGATGAATGCTTGAAGTTGAAGACTGATTATGCAGATGTGCTTTATGCAAAGGGCGATGTTTATTATAATATGGAAAATTTAGAGCTTGCGGCAGAATCGTATAAATTAGCATTGGAAATAGAGCCTTATAATTCTGAAATACTTTATGATTACGCACAAACGTCATTTGAAAAAGGCGATTATGAAGCAGCTCTAAAGGCGAGCGAAACTTTGGCTGAGCTGAGCCCAATGTGGAGCGATGTTTTTTATCTTAGGGCTAAAATATATGCAAAGCTCGGAGAAATCGATAATTTTATCATAGAATTAGCTAATTCTATCAATGCCGAGCCTACAAAGAAATTTCAAGCTATAGAAGAATTAAAAGATTTTATCTTACAAATTGAAAATTTCGACAATAGGTTGAACGAAAAGATATAGTGCCTTGATGCTGTGGTGAATATAAATAACCATATTTAGCTTTGCTGTTCAATATTATCAAGTATAATTTTTAATTTTCGTTGCAATGCTATCGATATAATTTGCACTATATAAAATTTTAACACTTGCAAGTTTATAAAATACAAGCAATTGCAGATATTTCCAATAAATAATCCAAATAATATCAGTCTTATGGCACTTTTTTTTCTAATAAGTTTCGAAAGATTATCGTCATACTTAAGAAATATAAAGTTATGACGATAATTATAGGAAATGGAGGATTTTATGGCAGACGAAAAACCTGAAGAAGTAGAAGTACAAGAGCCGCAAAAGAAAGAAAAGAAATCTTTGGGCGTGTCCTTGCCGCTTGTAATAGTTGCAGCGGTGGGAATATTAGTAATAATCGTTCTTGGAGTGATACTTGGCGTTGTGCTTTCCAATAAGTTTATTGGCAACGAAGGCGCTGCCGATGGCAAAGGAAATACCGCAGGTACTGCCCAAACTTCACAAGCTGCGGGCGATGGTATGACAGTAGAAAATGGATACTTATCCAAGTTGGAAGATGTTTTGCTTATGGAAACTGGCAGAATAACAACCAACCCAAAAGGCTCGCCATCTGTGTTTGTAGTGGTTAATTTTAGTATTGAGTTTAAAAAAATGGATCCAGACAATAGCAATCTGAAAACTTTAGCAAAGGGATCTACAGTCGATATGGAGCATCCTTTTATGAAGAAATTGATGGCTAAATTGCGAGGAGTTCTAAATAATATGTTAGCTTCCTACACTCAACAAGAGCTACTCGATAAGCGTCAAGAGCTACCAGATATGGTAAAAGAGGCGCTAAAACCAATTTTTCGGGAGTATGAGTTAGCGCTTGGAGATGTAGCAATGCAGGAATTTATTATACAAGATTAAAGTGTTATATGGCAGACGTACTATCACAAAACGAAATTGACAGCCTGCTTAGCGAAATGACAAGCGGACGGGTCGATGTCGACGATGTCTTAAGCGGAAAATACGCCAAAGGCGACGTTTCCAACTATGACTTTCGTCGCCCTAACCGTATTTCAAAAAACCAAGTTAGGACGTTAAGTTCTGTTCACGAAAGCTTTGCAGAAGTTTTCGGCTACTACCTTGTGTCGAGGCTTCAAACGGTAGTAGCTATTACGGTTACGTCAGTCGACCAGCTATTTTATAGCGAGTTCATCTTATCTGTTTCTAATCCGAGCTGCTTGTATGTGTTCGATATAGAAGGTACAGACGGCAGCGGCATATTAGAAGTAAGCCCGCAGTTAGCATTAACTGTGGTAGAAAGGCTGCTCGGCGGCTCAGGCGAATCTGTGCCGAAGTCCCGCACTATTACTCCGATTGAGCAGGCAGTTGTTCGAGGCATTATCGAGCATGCTCTATACGATTTAAGAAGTGCGTGGCGCTCTATTGCCGACTTGAATTTTCAATATCAACGGCTTGAAACAGAGGCAGATTTTGTGCAAGTAGCTCCATCGTCGGAAATTGTTGTAGTAGTTTCTTTCGATGTTAATATTGGAGTGCATACGTTTTTGATGAATTTGTGTTTCCCTACTTTTGCTTTGGAGGAAGTGCTGGCTAAGCTAAATCGCCAGCAAATTACAACTACTGTTGGCAGGCAAAGCCCGAAGCGAATGCGAGAGAATATGGTCGTGCTTAACCAGCAAATATCAAAGACGCACTTGCCCATAATTGCTGAGCTTGGCAAAACTTCGCTTACTGTGGGCGATTTAATGAGTCTAAATGTAGGCGATGTTATTAAATTGAAAAAAAGAATAAACCAAGAATTAGAGGTTATCATCGCAGGCAAACGAAAGCTTGCTGCTCGTCCCGGAACAGTTGATGGAAAGAGAGCAGTGAGAGTTACCCGCCCGCTGTCAGACGATGACCTTGTAGAAGAAGATATTTCATATAAAGATAAGGAAGAATAATCATGACAATGACACAAGAAGAAATCGATGCCTTGATCTCAGGTGGTGGAGCAGCAGAGGAAGATGCTTTTGTCGAACACGATGAAGATAGTGATTCTCCCTCGCAGGTCGACTCGGCTAAATTCCCCGATATGCAAATCGGTGGGCAAGGTGCTTATTCTCCCTTAGATCCCAAGCTGGAGTTGCTTTACGATTTGCAACTGCCCGTTTCTATTGAGTTAGGTCGCACAAATATGCTTATACGCGATATATTGAGATTAGGCAGAGGCTCTGTTATCGAGTTCGATAAACTCGTTAGCGAACCAGTTGATGTGCTGATTAATGGAAAAAAAGTTGCAGAAGGCGAAGTAGTTGTTATCGATAAGCACTTTGGTATTAGAATCACAACACTTGTAGACCCGACCGATAGGTTGCGCGGATTAAGAAGATAAAATAGGAAATTTAGCTATGGATGGCTCTCTTTTAAAATCTTTTGCAGTTTTAATTGCTGCAGTAGGCATTGTTTTTGCAGTTTTAGTCTTGCTTAAACGATTTTCCAAACGTTTCACAAGTCAAAATAATGCCGTTCAAATGAAAATACTATCCAAAATGGCTCTCAACGCCAAAAGCCATTTATATATAGTCGAAGCCGACGGTAAAACTTTGCTGCTTGGAGTAACAGAGAAGAATATTTCCATTTTATCTGAACTTTCAGACTCGCAGCGAGTTTCTTCATTTAATATTTCTAGGCAAAGGCAGGTTAAGCAAAAAACTGGCGAAAGCGAAGAGGCTATTTCGCCACAAAGCAAGAAAAATCTATCTTTCGCGAGTTTTTTGAAATCATCGATTGGAGTAAAATAAGCCGCGTTTTCTGAATACGATCATGGGATTAACCCCAAATAATGTATTAGGAATTCCATCTGACAATGTCTTTAAGCGGGGCAGTCTCAAAAGGGTGGGCTGATGCCTTGTTTGGGTTTATTTTAATCCCGAAGGGATTTGATGTTTGTAGAAAATAAGATTGCATAACCCAATGCGACTCCTACGGAGTCGTATAAATCTCCGATTG
>JAKIZN010000139.1 GCA_022708005.1 Bacteroidota bacterium
CGCAAAAGAAAATGATAGACTGCTTTACGAGGCGTTAAGCCACGAACCAATACAAGTAGATGCTTTATCCGAAGCTACAAATATTGACATTTCAGAAATTTTAGTTAAATTATTAGAATTTGAGTTTAACGGCTGGGTTCGTCAATTGCCCGGAAAATATTATGTTATCACCTAAAAGCTGAGGTTTTTTATGAATTTTGATGGTAAATTTGAAGAGCTACGCAAAAAAGTAGAAGATAGAATAAAAGATGTAACCACGATAAGCGAGCCGCAAGAGCTATACGAGCCGTATAATTACTTTATGGCTGAAGGTGGCAAACGCATTCGCCCGGTGCTATCGATGATAGCCTGCGGCGCTGTCGGCGGCGACCCTGACGAAGCGCTTGATTGCGGAGTTGCAATAGAGATAATGCATAATTTTACGCTTGTCCATGATGATATTATGGATAGGTCTGATATGCGGCGAGGGCGAGCCACAGTCCACAAAAAGTGGAACGAGGCAATTGCCATACTAACGGGCGATGCGATGATAGGCTTTGCCTATAAATTGCTCCCTTCGTGCAAAAGATATTATGAAATCACAAAGGCGTTTTCGGAAGGGTTAGTCGATGTTTGCGAAGGTCAAGTGTATGATATGCAATTCAACACTCGCCGCGACGTAAGCATGGAAGAATATTTGTTGATGATAGAAAAAAAGACTTCGCGGTTGCTCGAAACAAGTGCTTTAATAGGTGCATTGGCTGGAGATGCGAGCCACGAGCAATTAGACGCTTTGAAAAGTTATGCTAAATATTTGGGACTTGCATTTCAAATTCAAGATGATTTGCTCGATATAATAGCTGATGAAAAAAAACTCGGCAAAAAAGTTGGATTAGATATTCAAGAGGGCAAAAAGACTTTTCTAATAATTCAAGCTATGAAAGTAGCCAGCAAGCCCGAGCATACCGAGCTTTTGAAGTTATATTACGAATCGAACGGATTGGACGCAAGCTATGTGGAGAAGTTCAAAGCAATGTTTGAAGAGCTTGGGGTATTAGAATATGCACAAGGCGAAGCATCGAAATATTTTGAGTTATCGAAGCAATCTATATCGATTTTGCCAGATAATGATTATAAGGAAATGCTATTTGGCTTAGTCGATAAGCTAACTCATCGCTCGTATTAGCGTTTGGCGTTAAGCCTACGGCAGTTTGCTAAAATTGCCTATCCGCTGTTCTCCAGCTGTCCTACACCTTCGAGGTGTAGGACATCTTAAAGCCAAATTGTAACGAACCCAAAGGGTTCAAATGTTTGTAGCAAGGGATAATCAGCGATTTATACGACCCCGTAGGAGTCGCATTAGGTTATGCAATTTTATTTTCTACAAACATCAAATCCCTTCGGGATTAAACCCAAATAATGCAGAAAGGACTATTTCTATTGCATTATTTGGGATTAATCTTGTAATCATCGTGTTCAGACAAGAAAATCATAATAACCCGTATTAGCTAATCAGGGCTACAAATCAAGGTGCAGATTTGCTCTTTGTTTTCGCCTTGCTCCCATATCTGCCTTATGACCTTGCCACTGCCTTTTACCTTTGCTTTGACTCCAGAACTGTGCAGTATGGCTAATGCGCGCCTGACGGATAGTCCTACCACGCTCGGCAATTTCGATGGATTTGCTTTGAGCGAGTCGCCCGTGCTTTGGATTCTGATTGCCGTGCTTCGCAATATTTTTTCGCCGGGTCTGGGAAATACGGATTCCACTATGCCCGATTGCGAATTAGACGACCACCGCACTCCTAAACTATTCAGTATGTTTCCCGCGTCTTCAAGCAGTAAGCCATTCAAATTAGGCACATAGATTGTGTCGCTATTTGCAGCCGTAGGCTTGCTATTCAAGGTATAGCTTTGAGAAGGAAGCGAAACCCACCGCAATGCTATATTTTTAAATATCGGAGCAGCCGTCGAACCGCCATAAATGCTTGTTTTGGGCTTATCCAAAAAAACTAAAATGCAAACTTGCGGATTTTCGGCAGGGAAGTAGCCGACGAATGATGCGTTGTAATCAGCTTTAGAATAAGCTCCGCCGACAAGTTGCTGCGACGTGCCAGTCTTGCCTGCAATAGCCAGCCCATCAACTTTCGCACCCGAGCCTGTGCCTTTATTTATCACATCGGTCAGCACGCCATTGAGCAATTGAGCAGTGTTTTCGGACACAACTCGCCTTATTTTTTCTGGCTTAAATTCTCTAACTAATCCACCTTTTTCGTCGTAAATAGCTTTTATAGCAAACGGTTTCATCATAACGCCATTATTAGCTATCGCGGAATAGGCGCTGGCGATTTGCAGCGGAGTGGAGAGAATGCCGTAGCCAAACCCTATGAATCTTTTGGCTGAAATATTCATCTGCTCGGCTCTTTGCGTCCTGCCGGATACTTCGCCGGGCAGGTCAATCCCGCTCGAAATGCCAAAGCCGAAGTCTCTGATATATTTGTAAAATTTATAATCTGGAATTTTCGCTGCCACGCTCGATAAAATTATATTACTCGAATGAATCATACCTTCTCTAAAAGTTGCCATACCAATTGGATGCACGTCTCGAATAACATAATTAGAGAAATGCAACTCGCCATTGAATCCGTTAAATTTATCATTTAGCGAAGCTATTTTCTCTTCGATTGCCGCCGCTGCCGTAATAAGTTTAAAGGTGGAGCCGGGCTCGTAAACGTCAGTTATAGCACGGTTTCGCATATTCGCAGGGCTGAATGAGCTGGGCGAATTTGGATTGAACCCCGGATAAGTTGCCATAGCAAGTATTTCGCCCGTAGAAGGCTTGACCGCAACCACCGTCCCCGATTCCGCCTGAGCGTTCAATACGCCCTGCATTAGCTCAAATTCCACAATTCGCTGCAATTCAATATCCATCGTAAGTTGGAGCGAATATCCATTAGTAGCTGGAATTATCGGCAAATCCGCAGAAGGGCGAAGCCTGCCTTTGGCATCACGATACATCATCATATATCCGCTCCTGCCCGTCAGCATGCTATCCCAGCCTAATTCCACCCCTGTCAGCCCGCGATTGTCGATATTTGTGCAACCAATTACTTGCGACGCATCCGAGCCATAATAATAATGCCGCTTCGGCTCTTTTATTTTAATCAAGCCTTTATCGCTTATATCATTAAGTTCCAACATCTTATCGGGAGAAATGCCACGAACTAACCACACAAATGAACCTTTTGCCGACTTAATTTTATCGTCGAGAGTGCTTTTGGAAATTCCAAGCTTTTGCTCAAGTAAGCTTAATACTTTATTTTTATTTTCTAAAACAGTTGGGTCGGCTGCTAGCGAATAACTCTTCACTGTTGAAGCAAGCAGTCTGCCATTTCTATCGTAAATATTGCCCCGCTGCGACCCCAAAGTAATTTTAGATTCGTGCTGTCGCTTAGCGCGTTCTTTATACTTATCTCCTTCAATTATCTGAATTTGGAACAATCTAACAACAACAAAGAGCAGCCCAAGATTGACAATTGCCATCAAAAGCCAAAACTTCCAAAATTTCTTCCTTCTGGTATGTGTATTTTCCTTGCTTTCGGTCATTGCTTTGCTACTATTTTTGTTGGTGCTTTTGTTGGTTTAATTAAGCCGAGTCGCTCACTGGCAATTTTTGTAATTCTTCCAGCTGACTGCAATTCAATTAATTTTGAGTTTAGCAATTCGTTTGATGAACGCACTTCTTCCACTTGCTTTTCAAGGTCTTGCACGTCGAGCAATAGACTATTGACGTGGAACACATTTTCAATATATGCAATAGTCAGCGCCGCGGCTAAAACCACAATCCCAAAAGCCGACCATCTATTTGATTTTATTTTACTTGCTAATCCCATATCTCTTAATCACTTTGCTGCGAGCTATTCCTTTGTATGCTCTTTATATTTCGTCGAAACTGTCTTATATATATGGTATGTAGAGAAAATCACAAAGGACAAGAAAAAGCCGAGCAACACCATCATTTTTTTGCTTGGAGAAGATTGCTTATCTGGCAAATAAGCCTTGTCGAGTGGCTCTATTACTGGAATATCGCGAGATTCTTGTATCGCTTCTTGATGCCTTTGCGTTTCTAAATAAAGTATCACTTGTTCAAAAACCTTCTTGTCTCGGTATATGTTTGCATATTGCCTTGCAAGGCTTGGTATTTTGTCGAATGGTATTGAAAAGCCATCAGAGCCAGTTAATCCGCCCGATTGAACAGAATGGTATTGCTTTCGCAACTGCTCTACCACAGCTCGCAACTGCTCTACTATCGGATGATTTTTCGAATATTCCGACATAGCGATATTTAGCTCCATTTCCGCTTTGGCAAGCTGCAAGCCTACTTCAATAGCCTGCTTTACCAATTCTTGAGTTTGGTCATCTATTTTCAGCACTTTATTCTCTCTTTGGAACGATTCCAACACATTATCGATAGAGTCGGACTTGTTGCGATAATTAGCCAGTTCTCGCTCTACGTATTCCCTTGATTTCCGCGCTGCGGAAGTGCTTCGTTCCCTAACGGTTAAGTCTAAGCCTTCAGTAGATTTCGTAGCGATGTCGGCAGCGAGCCGCTTTGCTTTATCCTTGTCGTCGCTAAATGGGAAAAATGATGTTTTGGCTCTCGCAGTTATGGTGATTAGCCCACTTCTTAAAATATCCACATCCATCATTTCTTGGAGTGCTTCTATTAGCTCATTTCGCGTTAAGCCTTTAAACATTTCATTTTGGCTAAGTTTCAAAGTATCAATAATATACTCCGCAATAGATCTGCTTCGCAAAATTTCGCCTAATATTTGCGATTGGTTGCTGGACGGCATGCCCGGCAGCGATAGCCCTGACGGCATAGCTCCCGATAGCCCTTGCAGCAAACCCGATAGCCCGCTGGATTCAGATTGCTTGGGAGGCATTATCGACGTGGTAGATTCGTAAGTATGCGGATGAATAAACGAATACAGAGCAATAACCACAGTCGCGATAACCACTTTAATCCAAATTTTCTTGGCATTCAGCTTATACAGCGACAGCAACTGTTTGGCAGTAAAATTATTTAACTCTTTATTTTCCATCTATCACACGCTCTATTTAATATTTGAAATTGCTATTACAACTCCCGCTATTGTCATAAGTTGCGTAATAATAGTCAGCCCAGTTGTAAATGCTTCCATAAAGGTAATTTCTTTCTCTGGCGGCACAAGTATAACATCGCCCGGCTCAATGGTATAATTTTTTTTCTTTGCTCTGAAAAGTCCGCCTCGG
>JAKIZN010000140.1 GCA_022708005.1 Bacteroidota bacterium
GTACTCTATCGCCGATATACAGAACTTTGTAATTACGGCGGAGCTAGATTTGTATCATTCTGCATCGATGTTAAATTTATGAATGCTATCGATGGAATTGTGCTTGTGGATTTGACGCAGTTGAAGGACGAATACAAAGAACGCTATTATGGGCAAAAAAGCTTTGAGTCGGATAATTCCAAATAATTCATTAAAAACTCTATCTGACTGCGTATCTGTAAGGAAATGTTATGCTTTAAGATGGGGCTGTCTCATAAGGTAATAGGTGAGAGCATTCGCTGCTTCCCAGATGTCCTACACCTTCGAGGTGTAGGGCATCTTAAAGTCAAATTGTAACGAACCCAAAGGGTTCAAATGTTTGTAGTAATAAATAATCGGTGGTTTATACGACTCCGTAGGAGTCGCCTGGGTTGAGGTCAGAGTTCCTAATGCATTATTTGGGATAAAAGTCAGCAAGGGATTTGTATAATGCGATTCGCACTTCTCAATTTTAAAAGCGTTGCAGCGTCTTATTCTTTTTAAACCTTGAATAAAATTCAAAATGATAAATATCGAAGCAATTGAACTCGCAGCTGATGCAATAAAAGACTCGAAACACGCAATTATCACAACTCACGTTAATCCAGACGGCGACGCAGTCGGCTCTGCACTTGCACTTTACCACGCTATTACCCAATTAGGCAAAAAAGCAGATGTAATCATAGATTCCACCGTGCCGCAGTACCTAATGTTTTTGGAAGGGGCAAATAAAATTCAGATATATAATTCTAATAAGCACAATAAGGCGATAAAAGAAGCAGATACAATATTTTTTTTAGACTTAAACGACAGCAAGAGAATCCGCAATATGAGCAATATATGCTTGGAATCCACTGCTAAAAAAGTATTGATAGACCACCATTTATATCCGCAAGACTTCTGCAATATATGTATAGTCGATTACGATGCGTCTTCAACGGGCGAGATGATGTGGAGCATCATCAAGCTGTTAGATGTGCAAATTACCAAAGGAATAGCCGAATCGTTATATGCCGCGATTTTAACAGATACCGGCAGCTTTAGGTATGATAGGACAACGGGAAAATTGCATAGAATCGTAGCCGAATTGGTAGATAAAGGAGCTAATCCTACTCTAATTTATGAAGAAATATATAATCAAAATTCATTTAACGTGATGAAATTAATGGGCTTGGCTATTGCGTCAATTGAACTTCATCATGAAGGCAAACTTGCAGTTATGACCATTACCGATGAAATGTTTCGCGATGCAGGCACAAATGACGATGATATAGAAGGATTTGTCGAGAAAACTTTGGCTATCAAAGGAGTGCAAGCTGGAATAATGATAACGGAGGTTCGCCGCCGAGACGAAATGCGAATATCGTTTCGCTCCAAAGGCAATGTAAACGTAAGAGATTTAGCTTACAGATTTGGTGGTGGCGGGCATCTTAACGCAGCCGGAGCTAGGATAACTGGCACTGTGTTCAGCAATATGAAAGCAATGCTTATAAATGCAGCTAAATCGCTATTTGATTGAAAATTACCGAGCAAATCGACTGCTCTGCGTTGCTTGCCAATATAATTTTCCTTATTTACGTAAATAATATATACTTAGATACGTTTATCAATTAATGTGTTGAACAAAGCGGTGGTTTATGGATTTTCTAACGGGATTAGCCGATGTTTTCGGACAAGATGTCTATGGTTATATTATATTGCCTATTTTTATAGTGCTTGCGAGAATAGTCGACGTTTCGCTGGGGACTATGAGGATAATTTTAATTTCAAAAGGCTATCGCAAAGTAGCGCCTTTGCTCGGCTTTTTTGAAGCGTTTGTTTGGATACTCGCAGTTAGCCAAGTGATGAAACATCTCGATAATATGTATTATTTCGTTATGTATGCTTTCGGGTTTGCAACGGGAACATTTGTTGGAATGCTATTGGAGAACAAGTTGTCGCTTGGGCAAGTAATTGTCCGAGTTATTACAAAATACGACGCGTCTGAGCTGATAGCCAATCTTACTTCTGACAATTATAATCTTACAATTGTAGATGCTGATGGGCAGTTTGGCAAGGTAAAACTTATTTTTATGGTGATGAAAAGGCAATATCTTAATGAAGCTATCGAAATCATTAAAAACTACAATCCAACAGCTTTTTACACTGTGGAAGATGTTAAATTTGTTCGTGATGGCTCGCTGCCCGGTATGGCTAAATACCCATTCAGCGGGAAGCGCTCGCCTATTAAAAGTGCCTTTTCGATTAGGAAGTAGCGGTAGCAGATTATGAAGATTTTTTTTATTGGTCCGTTAGTTTCTTCCTTCGTTAAAAATGATATTAAGATTTTGGAGAAAAATCATAGCCTAACTTTTGAAGATGCTGCGTTTGGCAGAGGGCTAAAAGGAGCTTTGAATCTGCTCTTTATTTCGCTACGGTCAATTTGGAAAACTATGGCAAGCGACGCTATTTTTTGCTGGTTTGCTGATTATACTACATTCCTGCCGAGCCTACTTGGAAAATTATTGCGAAAGAAAATATATGTGGTCGCCGGCGGATTTGATGTGTTTAATATGCCAGAGATAAACTGCGGCGCTTATCTCCGCCCAACAAGATGGTTTTGCGTGAAAAATACATTTAAAAATGCGACAAAAATATTTGCCGTTTCCAACTTTGTTATTGATAAATTAGATGAACTTACAGCTGGCGACCACAGTCCAGTAAAAGTAATTTACAACTGCGTTGATGTAGAAAAGTTTAATGGAACAGATTTTTCGGCAGAGCGAGATATTATTTTGACTGTGTCGCAAGGCGATAGTCATACGGACTATTTAATAAAAGGCATAGACGTATTTATAGATGTCGCAAGGAAGTCGCCCAATAGAAAATTTGTATTAGCTGGGCTACGTGGCACAGCACTGAAATTAGCACAGCGAGACGCTGACGGAGCGAAAAATATTGAAATAATTGCGGGACCGCTATCTCTATACGACGAGATAATACCGCTTTATAGGCGGAGCATAGCGTATTGTCAATTTTCGATGGCGGAGAGCTTTGGAGTGGCAGTTATCGAATCTATGCTATGCGGAGCGGTGCCAATTATAACAAATGCAGGTGCTTTGCCAGAAATAACTTTTGGCAGCGGAGCGTTAATTGCAAAATCAATTGAGACGCTGCCAGAGCTATTTGAGAGGGCGAGCAGCTATAGTTTGCAAGATAGGGAGCAGCTGAGCAAATTTGCACAAAAATATGATATATCTAAAAGGGAATATGAAATCAATTTAGAGATTTTTGGATAAATTTGCGGATTATTTTTTACTAATGAATGTGTGATGAAAGATGCAAAATTGGCTTATATCAACAGAGAAAAGAAAGACAGAGTATTACGACGGCATTGAAATACATGCAGATTTGAATTTGCATAAACAGGCATTTGATATGTTTTCTAAATATGTCAAAAAGGGAGCGGAGGTATTGGATATTGGTGCTGGCGCCGGCGCATTTTCTAAGCGGCTTTATGATAACGGCTATAATGTTTCGGGTGTAGATTTGGAGTTATACCAATGGATACCTAAAGAAATACCATTCCTTAAGCTCGATTTAAATAAGGGGCTTAAGGAAAGCGTGAATAGAAAATTTGATGCGCTTTGTACTTTGGAAGTTATAGAGCATCTTGAAAATCCTTGGGGCTATCTGCGAGAGCTAAATTCGATGACTGATATTGGTGGCAAGCTGCTGCTGACCACGCCTAATATAACTTCATTTTGGTCGCGGATGTATTTTCTTCGCTCTGGGAACTTTCACGGTTTTATGCCTTACGATATTTCTTATGGTCATATTAACCCTATGTCTGCATTTGAGATAGAGTTGATTGCTAAAAATACCGGCTGGAAAGTTTTGGATATTCAGCCGGGCGGATATTTGCCCATTTTTGATTTTTCAGAGTTTAAAATTCGGCTATTGGCATCTAACTTATTTAGGTGGATAGCCTATTTGCTTTCAAAAGGGCACAAAAACGGCTGGGTGCTTATGTTTATGCTTGAAAAAATCGACGAAAGCGAAAATGTATATAAGCCCGGCGATTACGTAATATAAGGCTATAAATCGCCTATTGGCGTAGCAAATTTGCTGTTGATAATCATAAAGTTGAAATTTTTGTTAAATATTTTTACATTTTCTCGATAAAAATTATTAAATTGAATAAAGCATTTGTCTAATTATAATTAAACGATAATATGAAAAAGTTTGTTTCGAGTTTGTTGATTGTTGCCCTGCTCTCTAATTTTATATTTACAACAAAGCTTAGCCAAGCAAGAGCAGACGTAATAGATGACGGCGACTATCCTCCGCTCAAAGGCTTATTCTTTGATTTCGGTGGCGGAGGCGACGGATTGAGTGCTGCTTTGGGCTTTAAATATTCCTTTGCAAGCCTATCGGTAGGCGTGGTTGGATTTGCAAATGACATCCCCAATTACGCACAAACTCCGCCAACAGGCGTTTACTTTAATGCCAACGAACCGCTCCCTACTGGATATGAAGCAGAAAAGCATACGGGCATAATTGTTTGTTTTGATGCTGGTTTTCATTATGAGTATGACCTTTGGACATTTTTTGGAACTGCGGGCTATTATACCCAGCAGGACTCTGTGCTAGCAAAAGAAATTCGCACCGATGGCAAAAGACCGTCGAGATATAGATATAAAGTGGAAAATTCGCAAGGCTTAGCGCTTGGCGCTGGCGCTAATTATGCAATCACTGACGATGTGTCGTTAGGCTTAGGGTTTCATACTAAACGTGGAGTATATGCCCAATTCACTTATGTTTGGGAATAATCCTTTTTTGATTGTGCATAAAATATAAATTAAATAGGCGGGCAGAAAAAGCCCGCCTTTGATAAACTCCGCTCAGCATTTTCCTATCCAAATTATTGCTCAAGTAAAATTGCAAAGTATTAAATTATTTAGGTGCTAGAATCATGAAAAATGAAACAAAAGTAGTATGCCCAAACTGTGGCTTCGAAATAGACGTTAATTCTGTTTTATATCATCAGCTTGAAGAATCTTTAAAGAAAGATTTTGAAAAAGCAAATGCGGCGAAAGAGAAAGAAATACAGTCGCAGCGTTCCCAAATTGAATTGCAAAAGCTTGAGATAGCCAAGCAAAAAGATGAACTCGAGCTGACTATAAGCGAGCAAGTGCAGAGCAAGCTAAAGAGTGAGAGAACAATTATTGAGAAAAATATTAAAGAGAAAATTCACTCCGAAAA
>JAKIZN010000141.1 GCA_022708005.1 Bacteroidota bacterium
CCAAGTGTTATAACCACATTAGGGCACTCTTGACTTAATTTTTCCATCGCTTCATTCACATCATCGCTGCCCGTATAACGTTTAGCCTCATTTTCATTGCAGAAAACTAAATCGGAGCTACGCACAACTTTTTCCAAATTTTCGCGAAAATGTTCAATAATAAAAACATCTGAAAACGTAAGAGAGATTTTCGTATTATGCTTTTTGGCAAGCTCGATAGAGTGCATCAGAGCGTCTGTGCTGCTTTGAGCCGAAAATTTATACCCTTCGGCATATAGCCATTCGGAGCGTCGAATAATATATGCTTCGGAGCAAAAAATGCAGTTGCACCAAGCGATGTATGCATAGTTCGCTCAGAATCGGGAGTAATGAACACGAAGCAAGTGCCAGTTGGGTAATCATCGAGCATTTCTGCTCGGAGCGTAATTCCGAGGTCGAGAAATTCTTGTGCGTAGAATTGCCCTAATTCATCATTTCCAAGCACAGTCTTATATGCAGATTTGCCACCAAGCTGCGTAAAGCATATAACTGTATTAGCCGCGGCGCCACCGCTACATCTATTATGCTGCCTATTTGCGTATAATTCCAATACTTTTTTCTGTGCATCACTTTCCACGAGCAACATTTCGCCTTTTCGCAAGCCAATTTGGGCAAGTTCTGCCTCTGGAACTTCATACTGCATATCGACAAGCCCATTGCCCAATCCACAAAGTTGAATATCTTTCATTACGTTTACCTTTATTTTTTTATCATGCAATAATCTTAATAAAGACTAATTATTGCCCTATATATTACTTTTTTTTATAAAAAATATGACGAAAATTACGACATAGCGTGTTGCCAATAGCACAGATTTACCTTGCTATGATATGGGCAAGCTGATATGTTCAGATAATCCCTTGTTCTTTCGCTAAGTTGATGATATAAGAATAATTTTTACAATTTTCAAGAATATTGTAATTGTTTTTGAGAAATTCTATAGTGCCAAGCCCTTTACTTTTAGTGCCAAAATGTTCTATTAATACCGTCGGGATAAAATACAAGTCAAAAGTTCCATTTTCATTTGGTCTTAGCCCAACAATGCAATCTGATGTATCTGGAGACTGCACATAAGTTTTCACGTCAGACTTATATGCTCTATCTACGCCGCCCCGCGTGCCGCCTGTAAAACTTACACTTGTTTTGGCAGTTTTAACCTGAACTCGTACAATATCTTCTTTGCCATCGGGTAATTTTCTTGCAATTATAATATCATAAGGCGACAAGGGCAAATCTACTAACGAAACATTCTGGTACCTTTTCATTAATATCCCTGCTACGATATATTCATGGGCAAATCCATCTACCGACGCTTGTTTTCCAATTTCCTCGTTATTAGGCATAGCTACTTCTTTAAAATAATTATCCAATCTGTATTTATTCTTTCCTCTCGAGGCACTTTTATGAAATGCTTGATTATTTCTGAACCAAAATAATTTTCAACGTTAAAACCAATACTATCAGACATATTCATTAAATATTTCCAACTTTCGAACAATTCTCCTTTAATCTTGTTATTTCCAACTACTATTATGTATCTTCCTCCGGGTTTCAATGCTCTATATACTTCTTTTAAATTTAATCTCATATCATGGAGATATTTATATGCTATAAAAGCTCGCCTTTGGTCAAGTTTATATATTTTTTCAATCTTCTCATCTGCCTCTTTATCGTCAATTCTATGCAACTGCTTATAATCAGATGCCTTAACAACTTCTGTCCCAATATGCCGTTCTTTCAACTTGCTCAAGGAACCGCTCGCTATGCCCAGCCAATACATCTCCAATTGGTGCGTTCTGGGATAATCAACAGCATTTGCATACGGAGGCGAAGTTACTGCCAAATCGAAAGTATCGTCTGGATAAGTTAGATACCGTGCATCATTGCCGTCTGGAATTTCTACTCTATAGCCACTATGGAACCGTTGCGAGAACTCGTTTATTCTATGCGAGTTAAGTATTAAATTTTCAGCAAATTTAGTCAATGCAAAAGAAGGGTAAATCTCTTTATTTAGCTTTTTTCTGACAACTGTTCTTGTGCAATTATCATCTGCGTTAGATACAGCTCGTATTACAGAAGACATTGATATTAGGCATAAGTCTTTAATATCTTTATCAATTACCGTAGAGTTTATTGATTTTTTTATATGGGCGAGCTCAAGTAGCATTTCTTTGGTAAACCAATTATCTCTATAAGGGAAGTCTGGTATTTCGCTGTCGCGTGTTTGAGTTGGATTAAATTCAACTAATTTTTTCAAGATAGCTTCAACAGCAGGAAACAGTTCACTTTTCTCGATAGGGGTTGTTTTTACCTTCGCTAAATACTTTGCAAACGGATCTACATCTATCGCCACAGAATTTCTTTTTGCCAGCAGCGATTCTATGTTAGTTGTGGCGCTTCCTGCAAATGGATCTAATACTAAATCGCCCTGCTTGGAGTATCTTTTAATTAACCACCTTGGCAATTCAGGGAAAAATTTAGCAGGGTATTTATGTATACCATGCGAATACCTCGATTGGTCATAGCTAATAAACAAAAATCTTTGCCCGTCAGAGACCTCTAAGTCTATTGGTATTTCGCCATCAACTCTTGTTAGGGATTCACCAAATTCATTTGTAATTTCCTTTACGTTATAGTCGCTTGGAAAATCAATAGCTCTATCTATCGGTCTGAATATCTTCCTTTTAGCAACTTTCTGCTTGATTTCCTGAATTGAAATTGGATAGTAAGTCATATACATTATATCTCTTAAAAATAATTGCTCAATGCTTGACTTTGCAATTTACGCACACGTTAGCCAATGCATCTGTAAAATTACAAAAAGAATGTAACTTTTACAAAATAAAAATTATAAAGCCTTTGCACTGCAAATTCACTTGCCAATCCGCTTGCTACTTGGAATATGTTGGCGGAATTGGCAGGCGATGGTTAATAAACATAAGCAGTTCGCCACTATGCAAATCAAGCGACACCCTTTCGGCTATTGCTACGTTGCGAATGCCTTCCCTTACTCCTAATTCCAATTCCTCATTGTCTAACTTCCACTCTAAATTTGTCGTAGTTAATTTTGCTTTTGGCTGTGGCAGCAATGATACAACTTCATTTACGTTCAAGTATATTTCAATTGGTTCATTCACTACCATTGCATAACGATTATTGTCGAATATGCACATATTCAATCGTCGCGCGTATTTTTTGAAAACACTCCAATTATTCAATGTATGCTCTAATTCGCCACCGTGAAAGCCAAATATAAGCAACTCACTAAAATCTTTCCGCAAGCAATATAGCAATATTTTCTCAAAGTCGTTTGTTTCTTGGTCGGGGATTATCAGCAATTTTGATTTATCAACTTGCGGGCGGTAAGGCTCTAAAGCAAACGAATCCATATCGCCAATAATCAAGGTTGGCTCTATTCCCATATCTATTAGCCGAGTAGCGGCGCCATCAGCCGCCAAAATAGGAATATCATCAACAAATTCAAATATATCTTTTGTGGGCAAATTGCTATTCAAGCACACAACGGCAGAGTATTTTCTGCCCGCAGGAAAGCTAATTTTCCTCATTTGTTTCCTCCGATTTTTCCTGAAGTATAGTTCTTGAGTCCGAAAGCCTACACAGCGAGTAATAATCGCACATTTCGCAAATTCGGTCTGGCTTAAGCTTTTTCTGAAAAGTCCCGTCTATGATAGCTTCCACGTGATTTTTAAAATATTCTAGAGATTTATTCACTGTTTCTTTTAATTCATCAACATTTTCTATTAGATTTTCAGATTTCTTCTTGGCTTTATCTTTATCTGGAAGTAGTTCTTCGGCTGCAAGAAAATGTTTGTGCCTTGCTACTTTGCCCTTTTCAGCTTCCGCAACAAAAAAGTAGTAAATGCCTCCAGCAGGTAAAATTTCTTTAATAGCAAATTTTTTCTCAAGAAAAACCGATGCTGCTGCAAGATAAATGGGAATTTGGAATTTTTTGCCTTCTTTTACATCTTTTATTGATGGCAGACTAGTGCCGCGCGTTTTATAATCTGCAACTTTGAAATAGCCATAATTTTTATCAAATTCGAGCCTATCTATTTTTCCCTTTACTTTAATTTCATCGCAGATGGTAACCGCTTCGGAAGACGAATTTTTGGGCTTGCCATAGCCCTCTCCGAATGAGTACTCAAACAATGCTGGATAAAACTCATTTTGTGGGTCGCTGATTCGATCTAACTCGCTTATAAGCCAACGTTGCAATATACCTTTGTGGGTGTCGCCGTCGCCTAAAATTGATTTTTTTTCGAACTCGTAATACGGATGCGAAAATTTAATAGCTTCAAGCTCTTGCTCGGCTATTTCAAGCAGCAGCTTTTTATATTCGTCATCTCTATTAGCATCTAACTTAACTATTGGTGGCTTTTCAGATTTAGGCAACTCGCCCTGCAATTTGCTATAAAATTTATACACAATAGCGTGCAGCAAACTGCCCTTTTCTATTGGCGTAATTTCAGTTGTTTCTTTTTCTCGCTCAGCGATTCTAAGTATTCTTTGGGCAAAATATCTATATGGACAATCCGCATAGCTCTCTATTTCGGAGATAGAAAAAGCTCTATTGCGATAGTTTTGTAAAAACTCTTTCGCTGGTTCGCTTAATTTAGCTTTTTCTAAGTTTTCCTTATTTCTGACAGATTCTATATATTTTTCTATAGTATCAATATATTTAGCGTTCTCGACTATTCCGCTTTCCTTGATGCTATCTCTTGCCAATAAACCTTTCGAGTAGCTTTTTAAAATTTCGCTTTGCTCTGTCATAACGCTTAACCAAGGTATATCGGATATTTGAGCTTCGAGCAGCTCATTTTTTTCTTGCCGTCTGATTGCATTGCGTATTGCCGCTAAATTATATACTTTGGGATAATAGCCTTTATGAGGCGCTTCGGATAAATTTAACGTAGATACTTTATATAACGATTGGATAAAGCTCGACATAACGATTTCTCCTCTGGCTCCAAATTGCGGATAGCTGATATAAATTTCCTGTTCGGCTTTATCTAACATTTTTGGGTTGTTCGTTAGAAACTGATAAAAAGCAATCTTTTCGGCTTCTTTGTGGCGGCTTTCGCTTTTGGGCAAAATCTTGCCAAGCATTGATTCCACTCTATAATTAAGCGGGAACTCTCCATCGACAGCACC
>JAKIZN010000142.1 GCA_022708005.1 Bacteroidota bacterium
CAATAATTGCAACTTCCTTGTCTCGCAAGCATTCAACTACTGATAATACAATTTTTTTAGCTTCCTTGTCGAATTCCACCACTTTAAGCGGCAGCGAATCTCCAATTTTGAAAAACTCGCTAATATTTTTAACTGGAGCGAACGATAATTGAGAAACAGGCACAAATCCGTCAACTCTATCTGGAAGTTCGACGATAACACCTTTTTCGATAATCCTTTCAATTTTCGCTTCAGTTTCCGAGCCGATTTTATATCTTTCTTCAAATTCGTTCCAAGGATTGTCGTTAATTTGCTTATGCCCAAGAGCGATTCTTCGTTGCTCTGGATCGATAGAAAGCACGACTACATCAAGCTCATCGCCTTTTTTAACAAATTCTCCCGGATGGCGGATCTTCTTTGTCCATGATAGGTCGCTGATATGAACAAGCCCATCGACACCTGGTTCGAGTTCAACAAATACGCCAAAGTTAGTAAGGTTGCGAACTACGCCCTTGTGCTTGGAATCGACTGGATATTTTTTCATTAGGTCTTGCCAAGGATCTGGCTCAAGCTGTTTCATGCCAAGCGCAAGTTTTTTCTCTTCTTTATCGATGTTAAGCACGATAGCTTCGGTAATTTGTCCCATAGAAACAATTTGCGAAGGATGCTTGACGTGCTGTGTCCAAGACATTTCGCTGATGTGTATAAGCCCTTCAATGCCTTTTTCTATTTCGATAAATGCACCGTAGTCAGTCAAGCTAACCACTTTGCCTGAAACTTTTGTATTCTTCTCGTATTTCTCGCCAATAGTATCCCAAGGATGTGGGGTTAGCTGTTTCATGCCGAGCGAGATACGCTTTTTATCTTGGTCAAAATCGAGTACAACAACTTTGCAAACTTGGTCAAGCTGAACGATTTCCGAAGGATGAGTAACTCTGCCCCACGAAAGGTCTGTAATATGAACAAGTCCATCGACACCGCCTAAATCCACGAATACGCCAAAATCGGATATAGCTTTGACAGCGCCTTCGAGCACTAAGCCTTTTTCGAGTTTGCTCATGATAGCTTGGCGCTGTTCCGAAAGCTGCTCTTCGAGCAAAACTTTGTGGCTTACAACTACGTTTTCGCTTGGGTGATTAACTTTGACAACTTTAATTTCAATATTTTTGCCGACCCAACCATCAAAATCGCGGACAGGGCGAACGTCAATTTGCGAGCCGGGCAAAAATGCTTCGATGCCGAGCAAATCAACGACCATACCGCCTTTGATGCGGCGAAGTATTTTAACTTTTGTGATTTCTTGTGTTTCGTAAAGTTTAATGATGTCGTCCCAAATACGCATAAAGTCTGCTCTTCTGCGTGAAAGCAGCAACTTCCCGTGGTTGTCTTCCATTCTTTCGATAAACACGTCAATTTCGTCGCCTACTTGGTAGGATTCTGCGTTGATTAATTCTGCTCTCGGCACTACTCCAAAAGATTTAAATCCAACATCAACAAGCACTTCGTCCTTGCTGATTTTAACGATTTTACCTTTAACGAGTTCATCTTCTTTGATGACCGACATTGTTTGACCGAACATAGCTTCGAATGAACTATCGTCCATCTCGAGCTTATCGAAGCCCGATTCCAAAAGCTGTGTAACTGAGTTCAACAAATTTTCTGCGCTTGGCTTGTGGGTTTTCGCAACTTCAGCCATCGGATTTTGTGCTTCAGGCTCGGTAGTTTGCGGTAGAGTCTCATTTTCAGACATTAATGTACTCCAAAAAAAATAAAATTAGTTCTACATCGATACACTTCTGTATCATTAATTAAAGTAATAAAATTTTTTACATTAATTTAGCTAGCTAAAATAGCTATTTTTTTTCTAAATACCAAAAAAAATAATACGATTAACAATCAAATATTTGCTTTTTGCCGTCTTTTATAGTGGCGATATCTCTTAAAACAAGCAACTGCACTGCAAAGCCGCAGAAATAAAGATCTATGAATTTAAGCACTTGCCCTTAAAAAATATTTTCAATAAACCAAATAATACTTTTGCTCTCCGAATTATATTTCCTTTGTCGGTTCATTACTTTTATAGCTATATTTGTCGGCTATGTTTTTGCATTATTAATATTTAATTTTTATAGGACTTATGAATACTACACAAACTATTGTTTTGAAAGACGTAACCGCCAACCCCGCGCCGTTGGGCTTGCTTGGCTTTGGGCTGACCACTATTCTGCTAAATTTGACTAACGCTGGGCTTATCCCGCTGACAAGCGTTATTATGGGAATGGGGCTGTTTGTCGGCGGACTTGCCCAGTTATTTGCCGGTATGTTTGAATGGAAAAAGAACAACACGTTTGGCACAGTTGCATTTACCGCTTATGGTGCATTTTGGATATGCTTGGTGGCTATATGGCTTTTGCCTAAAACTGGATTAGTTGCTCCAGCAGATGAAATCAGTATGGGCTACTTTTTGTCCGTATGGGGAATTTTTTCTTTTGGTATGTTTATAGGCACTTTTAAATTAAACAGGGCTTTGCAAATTGTGTTTGGTTCGCTTGTCCTGCTGTTTGCATTGCTTGCTATAGCCGACTTTAGCGGCAATCATTCAATTAAAATTCTTGCGGGCTACGAAGGCATTTTCTGCGGGCTATCAGCGTTATACACAGCATTGGCTCAAATTTTAAATGAAATATACGGCAAAGAAATTTTGCCAATATGTCCAGTTAAAAAATAAGATTTCTAAAAAAAGGGCTATTTTATAAAAATCACATTAAAAGTGCAAGTAAACCTTGCAAATGTTATACTTTATTATAAATTAGCCCTACGCATATTCTGCTGCTTTTCTAATCATTTCTATTAAAATTCAAAAAAAATTTTGATAATATAATTTATTTCAATAATTTAATATTTTGCAATAAGTTTACTGGAGATTTCTTCGATTACAAATAAAACAACTGCATATTGGTGTATGTTATGGGAATAAAGTTTATGGGAGGGCGCTTAGGCGAGTTGCGAGCAAAAACGCCTATCGAATAATGAAAAAATGCAGACTAAACTAAATCCAATGCAGTACCAGTAATATTTAGGGGCTTTTTATGGTAAATAATTTACAAGCTATAAATAATTTTGCCAATTTTACTGAAAATTCTGAAAAAATCTTGTTTATAGAAGGCGCTTTCGGGGTTGGCAAATCTTATTTAATAGAAAATTTTAGAAATGAGCTTCTAAATGATGCTAAAGATGTAATTTTATACGACTATAATCACAATAAGCAAATTTACTATTTGCATGAATTTGTTTATAGCCTATCGATGTCTTGCACGACGTTGCCCGCTATTGATCCGCGCGAAACCTATTTGAATAGAAACATCTTTTTGGAAAGATTGAACGAGGCGATTGGAAGTAACTATAAACTTTATAGGCAAATCAAAGAAATTAATAGGCTTCGCAACGTCCCTAATTTTCTTGCAACAGGTAGCAGTGCCGACGCCAAAGCTTTGCAGTTGCAGTTTGGCATTCAAAACGAAGATGCGTCGCTGCTTTTTCGCCCATTTGAGCTATCGGCAGAGTCGTTTATCATAGACATTCTTCAAGTTCATTGCCAAATATTGAGCGATGCGGCGTCGCTGCCACAAGAAAAAAAGAAACTGCTGTTTATATTGGATAATTGCGATGCGGCGGCGGGCAGTATCAACCATTGGCTGTTTCATCATCTTTTGCAAATATTTGAACATAAAGCTATATCGGACTTTTCCTTTTTTGATACGAGTGGCTTTCTCAAAGGCGTTACAGCGGCAGACTTCATTGAAATAAAAATTATTATTTCGGGCAGAGAGCCTTTGCAGCCAAGCGAGGATTATAAATTTACGGCTATCAAAATCGAGCCTTTCTCTAAAGATAGGATTATCAAGGCGTTTGCTGCTAGCAATATTGATGTTAGAGCCAATATTGATTTAGTAGAAAAGGTAACGCAAGGGCTGCCCTATATTATTGGGCTTGTGGTCGAAGCGATAATTATGGGCAAAGGCGAAATACGCGATTTTCAGCAAGTTGAAAGGCTTGCGGCTGCTCGCTTGATGAATTATTTAAGCCCCGAAGAGCAAGACTATTTGCGAGCTGTTGCTTTTTTGCAAGATTTTGATGGCGAAACGCTTGAGTTTATGCCATTAGTCAAAAAGGACGCAACGGCAGCGATGAACTTCTTCGCATCTTGCACAAATCTTATCGATAAAAAGCAAAGCGGAAAGCTCGCAGTAAAAGAAGAGCTAAAGCAGTATATCACAAGTAGCGTTCAATCGGAATCGCCTAAAGTTGCCCAATCGCTTGAAGCTATTGCTTATTTATATTCGGATTACGATAAAATTATGAAATCTTTCCCAAGCGAAGAAAGAGTTTTTATTCGTATGTTAGCTTATTTCAATAGCTTTGATAAAATTTTTGCAATCCAAAGTGTTTTTGGAGAAAATGCGGCTACCGTTAGAAAAATTGTTGATAAATATCCATCTATTTTCAAAGAAGATAATCAAATATTTAAAGTCAGCCAAACCATTACTAAAGCGGTGCTTGAGCTTGAAGAAGCGTCGCAATCTGAACTATTTGAGGCTACACAGCAAAAAATCAGAGCGTCTTGGGCGAACTATCTTGCTAAATTAGACAAAGAATTGGAATCGGCAGATGCAAAGCTCGCCGACTTATTGCAAGATGCGGAGTTGCTCGAAAAGCAAGATGTTTCGCTATTCCAAGAGCATAAAAAGCTCGAAGCTGAATTAGATATTACTCAAATTAAGCTGTCTGACGCCATAAATTTGCACCAAAAATATAAAATGGCTGCCAATATGCCGCTTTTGCTTATTCCGTTTGCGATTGCTATTGCGTCGATAATTGAAATATTTGCGAAGTTTACGAATATCAGCCAAACTGTCCTGCTTGCCTGCGCTGCTGCTGGTGCAGTTTTTGGGATAAGCAGATTATGGGTATATATCAAATTTTTGAGGGGCAAAGGCAGCGTAAAAGAAGCGGCAGCCAATCGCAAAAATTATGAAATTGCAAAAGATAATTTAAGCTCAAATATCAAAAAAATTATTTCCGATAGAGAAGCATTATCCGCACAGTTGCAGACAGCCGCACAGCTAAAAGATAAGCTAACCCGTGATGTGCAAAGCATTAAAAATAAAATTAAGGAGCCTTTTGTCCGTGAAGAAATCGGATAGTAAAACTTCCAGCATAATCGAGCGG
>JAKIZN010000143.1 GCA_022708005.1 Bacteroidota bacterium
AGAAATTGAACAGTATCATAGCTCTGCATTACATTGGAATATACAAGAAATTAACTCTAATTTGCATAACATCATTGACAAAGCGAAACGTTCTTACTCGGAAATAGAAAAAGCAACTGGGGTTAAACTTCATAATTTCAATGGTTTAGATAACTTTAAAGAAAAAATTGGAAAAGATGTCTCGTCGTTTATGGCTTTTTCGAGGAGTAAGGCTGAAAGAGCACAATCAGCAGAGTTCGCCACTCTACAACCAAAAGAAAGCCTATCAACGCTCACAAAAGCTAGAATAACTATAAGCAATTATTTAGGTGGTCAGTATTTTTTTACCGTTGATGAGATTTCTTTTGTCGATGACAAAATCAGCCTAATTGAAGGGAAACACAGTAAGAACTCTTTACTTCCAAGCAATGGAGACATTAAGGACGGTTTGTTAAAAATGATTTTATACTGCAACTTATCAGAAGTTACTGCAAATGGGCAAGAAGTAGAGAGCGAAGCAGTATTACGTCTAACTTCACCTAAACTTATAGGCGAAATAGTGTCGTCAAGCACAAAAAAAAGAGATAGCAGCATTTTTTGAAATCAATGCTTTTTCAAAATCACAGGTGAAGTTTATCGAAACTATTTTTGCTGAAGCAAAGTATAACAAGTTTGTTGTTAAAATTCAGTCTTCCAAATGATAAAAAGTCCATTAAGATATCCGGGAGGCAAAAGCAGAGCCGTTGCATTAATCTCTAATCTTGTACCAAAATTTGAGGAATTTAGGGAGCCTTTTTTGGGCGGTGGTTCTGTCTTTATTTATCTAAAGCAGCGCTTTCCAAATAAAAGATTTTGGATCAATGACCTTTATTTTGAATTATTTAAGTTTTGGGAAATATCGCAAAAGAATATTGATGCTTTGATTGCGAAAATTTATGAGTGGAGAAATAAATTTTTAGCGGGCAAAGAGCTTCATAAGTTTTTAAATGAAAATTTGATAAACTTTAATGACATCGAAAGGGCAGCAGCATTTTTTATTTATAACCGAATAACGTTTTCGGGAACAAGTCTGAGCGGTGGTTATAGCGAACATGCGTTTGCAGGACGCTTCACTGATAGCAGTATCCAGCGACTTAAGCAGTTTGCAAGAGTTATAGAAAGCGCTACCATCACTAATCTCGACTATAAAGAGTTAGTTAAAGAAGATGGCGAAAGTGTATTCATATTTCTCGATCCTCCCTATTATTCAGCTACAAAATCTGCGCTATATGGAAGAAATGGAAATATGCATAAGTCATTTAGTCATACTGAATTTGCTGAAGTGATGCGAAATTGCAAACACAAGTGGCTTATCACTTACGATGACAGTCAATATATCAGAGAGCTATTTTCATTTGCAAACATCATTCCTTGGGATTTAACTTACGGTATGAGAAATGTAACAGAAAATTCAGACCAAAAAGGCAAGGAACTATTCATATCAAACTACTTGGAATATTTACCTCAAAGCAAACAACTTACCTTATTTGAGACGGAAATCAATAATAACAGCAACTGTTGGAGATAAAAGCAGTCGCCGCCTTGCAGAATTTGCTCTGCAAGACGGCGACTAATTGATTGATTTATAATGCTAATATCCGCTATCAGCTAAAATCTTCGTAGCTAATATCAGTGGCTCGCTTCCCACCTGCAACGCTAACTATTTCATCATCGTAATAATCGGAGATTATCGCTACAGCACTAATTGAAGTCTCGAGCTCATTTTTATCTAAATTTGTGCCCGTGATAGAGTGATGGAACGTAATTGTATCATCGAATAGCAAACCAAAGGCACCGAAGTGGAGTTCGGCATTTTTTCTTAGCAAAAATCTCATCAAATCATTTGTAATTTCGGCTCCCGTAACTACGTTGGCAATCACTTCGACGCAAGAGTCTTTGTCCGTGAATGGGCGAACAATGATCATTATTTGAGAAGACCCATAAGTGATAGCAAAAGAGCCATTATTGAATGAAATATAATCCGACGAGATTTCCTTTAAATACTCCTCAACTTTACGAATTGTGCTTTCAATCAATTCGAGTGGAGTTTCTATCATTTTTTCCTCCTTAAAGAAATTGTCAATCATAATAATCCCTCTTTAGCTATTAGATTCTGGTGGTGGAAGCATCCCGAGTTTAGCTTTTAGTGCTAATAGGTCAGAATCTACGTCAGCACTTGTAGTTAGCTGTTTAAATTCATCGTCAAGGGAAGTATTTTCGCCTGCAAGCTGCTCAAATGCAGACGCTTCAGCTTCGAGTTTTTCGATTTTACCTTCAAATTTATCAAACTTACCAAAAGCATCAGAGCCAACCCCGCTAAAAGATTGCGCTATCTGCTTTTGTGCCTTAGCAGCTTGCGAGCGAGCTATAAGAGTGCTTTGTCGGCTGCGTGCCTCTTCGAGTTTAGCTTTTAACTGGTCGAGTTGCTGCCTCAACTTGTTAGAAGTCTCCTTAGCTTGCTGGTAAATCGGTCCTAAGTCATTATAATTTCTGTCGCTGATAGCTTTCTTTTCTAATGCAGCTTTTGCCAAATCTTCACGATTAGATTGCAGCGCCAATACCGCTTTTTGCTCCCAATCTTCCCTGTCTTTTCGAGCTTTTTCGAGTTTGCGCTCAAGTCCTTTTTCGTTTGCAATAGCCTGAGCCACAGCAAGGGTAGCCTTATTGACGGATTGCTCCATCTCGATTACCATTTGCTTAAGCATTTTTTCTGGATCTTCGGCGCGATCGATTGCGTCATTAACGTTAGCTTTGAATACATCAGCTATACGTGAGAAAATACCCATTTTAACCTCAAAAACTTATAATAATAAAATCAATTTTTATGAGTCTTAATATGCTTTAATACTAAAATATATGTTCTTTATACGTTTTAACTTTAAATTTGTTATATTTGCAGTAAATTATTTTGGAGATAACATGAAATTAGATATGGAAGGACTTTTTCAGCAAGTCCAAAAAATGCAACAAGAAATGGAAAGGCTTAAATCCGAAATGGCGAGCAAAACAGTAGTTGGCGAAAGCGGTGGCGGCATGGTATCGGTAACGATGAATGGCGCCAGCAAAGTCTTAGCTATAAAAATTGCGCCTGAATTGATAAATCCAGAAGAAATTGATATTTTGGAAGATTTAATCGTTGCGGCAGTCAATAAAGCAAATGACAAAGCTGCGGATTTAGTTTCTAATGAAATGAATAAGTTTGGTGGAATGTTACCTAATATTCCCGGGCTTAATTTAGGATTTTAATGTAAATATGCTATATACATCAGAATCTATCGAAAAGGTAGTTGCAGCATTTTCTAAGCTTCCCTCGATTGGTAAAAAATCTGCCCAAAGGCTAACTTATTTTATGTTAAGGCAAGACGAGAAATTTATCGATGAGTTCAGCCAAGCGCTAAATGATTTGAAAAGCAAAGTTAGGCTATGCTCTGTATGCTTTAACTACACCGATGCCGACCCTTGCCCAATATGCAGTGCGAACAACCGAGACCGCTCTGTAATTTGCGTTGTCGAAGAGCCAAACGACGTGCTGGCTATCGAAAAAACGAATGAATTTTCTGGGCTGTACCACGTTTTGCACGGCGTTATTAATCCTATGGATGGCGTCGGTGCTAATGACTTGAAAATTAAAGAGTTGGTAAATAGAATTGGTGATGTCAAAGAAGTAATTTTAGCCATTAATCCAAGCATTGAAGGCGAAGTTACTACTCAATATATTGCAAAAGTATTGAAGCCTTTAGACGTAAAAATAACAAGGATAGCGAGCGGCATTCCTTTGGGATCGTCTCTCGAATGGACAGATGAAGCTACTTTGACTCGCGCTATAGAAGGCAGAATAACGCTTTGAAGCTAAAGTTTTTCATATTGGCAACGCTGCTCACCTCTTGCAATTTATTTAGCACTCGTTCGCCAGAAGAGCCAGATTCAGGAAATATTTCGTTCCCACCGCCCACTACTGTCGAGATTTTAATTGAAAATTTTTCTAATTCAATTAAATTTAAGAGAATTGATAACTATTCTGATTGCTTTTTAAATCAAGGCGATAAAAGTTTTTCCTTCACTCCTTCGCAAAGCGTTTATTCGGCATATCCTTCGTATTTCTCAAATTGGGATTATGAAGCCGAGCGGAGATATTTTCAATCATTAGTTTCTTCATTAAACAATGAAAGCGAAATTTCGCTATCTATGAGCAATTCCGCTTATAATTACATCTCCCCCGACTCAACCCACTATACCGCTGAATATGCCTTAAGCGTCCCATTTACAAATTCTACGATTGGCAACGAGTTTCGCGGCAAAATACAGCTTACGATTGTCCCATTAGATAATGGCACTTTTAGGCTAAGTCGGTGGTATGACTCCCCTATCGGCTCATCGGACTCTTCTTTGCCAACTTGGAGCTTGCTAAAAGCAAGGTATTACAACTAATTTATAGAGAGAATGCTACGGCTGATAATTATTTGTGCTAAAAAATTGCTCGATTATTCGTATTTTGCTGCTTAATAATACTGAAAATTATGGGGAAAATATGTGCGGAATTGTTGGATATATTGGCTCTCGCAGAGCTACGCAAGTCTTGCTCAACGGACTGAAAAGAATGGAATATCGCGGTTATGATTCGTCTGGAATGTCGATAATCGAAGGCAAGGATATTCTTACGTTTAAGAAAAAAGGCAAGGTCGCCGATTTGGAACGATTAATAGCAAGCAAAGAGTTGAACAGCACTATAGGCATAGCTCATACAAGATGGGCAACGCATGGCTTTCCAAACGATGTAAATGCTCATCCGCACTCGGATAATTCTGGCAAAATTTCAATCGTGCATAATGGTATTATCGAAAATTATGGCTCACTAAAAAAAGCTCTATCAAATAAAGGATACACTTTTAAGTCAGAGACAGACACAGAAGTATTAGCCGTTTATATTGGTGCCATTTACGAGAAAACAAATGACTTAGAGCTAGCTGTTAGAATGGCTCTTGCAGAAGTTGTCGGCACTTTTGGTTTATTAGTGCTATCGATAAACGAGCCGAATAAAATAATTGGGGCAAGGCGCGGAAGCCCTATGGTGCTTGGTATTGGCGAAGGCGAGTATATTTTAGCAAGCGACGCAACGGCTATTATCCAATATACTAAGCAAGTCATAT
>JAKIZN010000144.1 GCA_022708005.1 Bacteroidota bacterium
GCCATACTTGTAGTTATGGGATTTGCAAAGCTCGGCTCGATAATTAAATTTGTTCCATACCCTATTGTTGTCGGTTTCACATCTGGCATTGCCGTGATAATTTTCTCATCGCAAGTCAATGATTTTTTAGGCTTGAACATACTTAACGTCCCCGCTGATTTCATTGATAAATGGATATGCTACTTTAGCAATTTTACGAATGTCAATCTTCCTACATTTTTTATCGCAGCAGGTTCGCTAACATTCATAATTTTATGGAATAAAATGAATTTTAAAATACCGGGGTCGATTATTGCGATAGTTGTTACTACTTTGGTAGTGTATTTTTTCAAACTTGATGTGGTAACTATCAATTCGAGGTTTGGCGAGATACCTAATAGCCTGCCTGCACCGTCAATGGGTGGGATAAACCTTGCGACAATCAAGCAGCTGATAGGTCCCGCGACGACTATAGCTTTGCTCGGAGCTATTGAATCGTTGCTGTCTTGCGTGGTTGCCGATGGTATGACTGGCAGTAGGCATCGCTCTAATATGGAGCTTATTGCTCAAGGCGTTGCAAATATTGGCTCTGGGCTATTCGGCGGTATACCTGCAACTGGAGCGATAGCTCGCACTATTACGAATATCAAAAGCGGTGGAAAAACTCCCATAGCGGGCATAGTGCATGCAATTGTATTGCTGCTTATTATGTTGATTTTTGGGACTTACGCAGGATATATTCCGCTGGCTACCCTATCGGCTGTGCTTATTGTGGTTAGCTTCAATATGTTCGATTGGCGAGAATTTCGGACTATTAAGAAAACTCCCCTTAGCGACGTCGCAGTTATGTTGACTACTTTTGTACTGACTGTAGTTTTTGACTTGACGCTTGCGCTGCAAATAGGTATGCTGCTTGCAGTGTTGCTATTTATGAGGCGAATGGCAGCAGTTACAAATGTGGGAGTGGTTACTCGTGAGCTTTCCGATAATGATGAAGAGGCTGATGAATTTGCCATAAGCAAAAAAGTTATTCCGAGTGGTGTAGATATTTATGAAATTAATGGACCATTCTTTTTTGGGGCAGCTTCAAAATTTAGAGAAACTTTGGACAAGCGACAAAATCCGCCAAAGATATGTATATTGCGTATGCGAAATGTTCCGGCAATCGACCAAACTGGTTTGCACTTTTTAGAAGAATTTTTGGATAAAACCGATAGGCTGAAAATTAAAGTGGTGCTTTCGGGAGTCCATGCTCAGCCTTTTAGGGCGATGGAGCAATATGGCTTGCTTGATAGATTAGCCCCAGAAAACGTCTGTGGCAACATAGATATTGCTCTCAAGCGGGCAGAAGTATTAAGCGCAGAAATCGCGGAAGCAAGCGGGCAGCAATAGGTAATATTTTTGATGATGATTTTTTGTCTTGGATAGGATTATGGGGATTATATGATGGACGGGATAAGAAAGGAGAAAATGAATAGCATGCAAAAATAATCTTGGTAATCTTTTAAGATGGGGCTGCCTCATAAGGTATTTGATGCATTATTTGGGTTTAATCCCGAAGGGATTTGATGTTTGTAGAAAATAAGATTGCATAATATAATGCGACTCCTACGGAGTCGTATAAATCTCCGATTATTCATTACTACAAACATTTGAACCCTTCGGGTTCGTTACAATTTGGCTTTAAGATGTTCTACACCTTCGAGGTGTAGGACATCTGGAAAACAGCGGACGTTCGCACCCGTTACCTTTTGAGATAGCCCACATCTGGGAATATCGGGTAGACAATGAAAAAAAAGTTTCTATTGAATTATTTAGCTTTATACCAAATCCCGCTGGTCGCCGTTTATATTATTCATCAAATAGGGCGATTGAAGCAAATGACACCGCAGATTTGGTTGCCTGCTCGTCCCACATTGCGTAATCGATGAGCTTACCACTTTTTGCATCTATCATTTGCATTAAGGAATAGATTGACGAATTGCCACAGATTTTCCATTTATCTTGGTCTGCGATAATCTTCGAGAAAAAGCCCTGCCTATTGCCTTGCTCAATATAATCAATCAACTTTTTATCTTCAATTTGCAATTCTTCAAATTTTTGCTCGGCGTCATACTTATCGCCAAATTTTCTTCCAATATGTGCAAAGTCTACGCTTGCGATATAAAACGCCTTTCGCCCGAGCGAAGCAATTTCATCTCGCAATATTTCTAAAATCATATTGCTCCTTTCGTCTGCGTCTGGCATTTCATTGTTGATTATAAAAGGATATGGCGAACTCACCAATATCGGCAATATTTTAAATCTCTTATTTCTAAAATAATGCTTCAATAGCACGGCGTGGAACTCGACCGAATGCTCGAATTTATGTGCAAAATCGTCTATGGTTAAATCGTCGCCTAACCTTACTTTTAGCCTGTGCAGCAATTCTTTATCAATTTCCACAGTGCCGAGCGGCGTCAAATAATTTTTTTCGCTAAACATAAAATAATCGGTAGCTGCGCGATGCGAAGTGCCGAATATTACAAATAAATCATAATCGCTCTCGGCAATGGCGCTATAGCCTTTGCTATACACAGCGGTAGAAAGCTCGCCGAGCGAAAAATCAATATGGGGTAATATCAAGGCTTTTACGTCTTTGTCGAACTTAATGCCGTTTGCGGTAAAGTATCGCTCTGCGAATTTTTCAAACTCCGCAGCGTCCTCTGGATAAGAAGTGCCAGCCGTTATCATAGGTCGAACGGGACTTGACGAATACTCCTCTTCAATTTTATCTGCCATATCCAAGTATGTGTCGGACATCAGAAATCCACATTCGTCAAGGTAGGCTATTGAATCGCAAATTAATGAGAATAGCTCATCGTTTTGCGTTTCATCTTTAAGCCTTTGAAAAGTATAGCCAGTATCGATTGAACGCATGAACTCGAAGATTTTGCT
The DNA here is from genome assembly GCA_022708005.1 of Bacteroidota bacterium. GTDB lineage: Bacteria > Bacteroidota > Ignavibacteria > Kapaibacteriales > UBA2268 > JAKIZN01. The sequence continues at coordinate 2,917 of JAKIZN010000144.1, forward strand.
TGGCGATTCCCAAGGGGTCAATCAAAATTACATATTCTTTGCCATCAGCCTCATGCTTGATAGTGCTTATGTCATATCGCAACGGAGGAATAAAATTGTTAAGTTCCACTTTTTTGCCCAATTAATTGATAATAAACCCAATTGCAGCTAGCAATCCAAATGCCAATAAATGTTTTGCAGTTCCAGCTAATACTAAATTTAGCTCTGCGCCCTGCTTTATAGCTATATTTTTAAATAGCTGCAAAGAATATGGCATAGAAAGAAACGGCAGCAAAATAAGCGGATTATTTGTTAAAACAAACAGCACCACTATCGAGAGAAAACTAAAAACTATGAACGCCCTATATAGAATTATAGCTTTTGCCTTACCAATTTTCACAGCAAGCGTCCTTTTATTTGCCTTTCTATCAGTCTCAATATCCCGTATATTATTTGCTGCAAGCAAGTTAGCCGATAGCATGCCCGGCGGAAGGGACGCGAATAGCGAAATAAAATCGAGCTTACCCGTAAAAACGAAATAAGTGCCATTCACAGCGACAAGCCCAAAAAATATTATCACAAAAATTTCGCCAAGCCCATTATATGCCAATGGATAAGGTCCGCCAGTATATGCAAATGCAAAAAATAGCGAGGCAATTCCCGCAATCAATATTGCCACGCCAGAGTGCCAAACTAATATTAAGCCAATCAGAAAAGTGGCAATTATCAGCGCAATTGACGCGACAGTCATAGATTTGACGCTAATTGCTCCAGTGGCAACTTGCCGCCTTGGTCCGAGCCTTTCCGAATTATCTGCTCCGCGCTTGAAGTCATATATTTCATTTATAAAATTTGAAATAATTTGAATAAATAACGCACATACGAATATCACAACAAGCAAGAACCAATCGATTTTTGCCACTCTGCTCGCGGCAGCAGCTCCCATCGATACTGGGACTATACTCGCGGCAAGCGTCTTCGGTCTTGTCGCCTCAAGAAACGGCTTTATTCCACTTTTGCTCGGCATAACCTAAAAACTACATCCTTTCGGGAGCCGAAACTCCTAATATCGATAAACCCGACGCAAGCACATATTTAGTAGCTTTGCATAGCGTCAGCCTTGCGGTTGCCGTTTCAGTTTCCGAGCCAATTATCCTGCATTCATGGTAAAAATTATGGAAAGACGCCGCCACCTCTTTCAGATATTCAGCTATAATGTATGGTTCGTATTTATTTGCCGCAAGCAATATCATTTCAGGGAATTTCATGATTTTCTTAATCAAAGCTATTTCAGCAGTATGCGACAATAGCTCAAGGTTCGCTGCTTCGCTTATTTCTACTCCATCTACTCGGACTTTCTCTAATATAGATGAAATTCGGGCATGGGCATATTGCAGATAGAACACTGGATTTTTATCGCTATGCTCTTTTGCGAGCGACAAATCAAATTCCAAATGTGTATTGATGCCTCTCATAAGCAAGAAAAATCTTACTACGTCGGCTCCGACTTCATCTAATAAATCATCAAGGGTATAGCTTTTGCCAAAGCGTTTGCTCATTTTAATTTGCTCGCCATCTTCAGTAAGCGTAACAAATTGGTGAATAAGCACTTTTACTTTTTCTGGTGAATAGCCGAGCGACTTGACGCCAGCCAAGACATCTGGGATTGTAGCAATATGATCTGAACCGAATAGGTCTATCATTATATCAAATCCCCTTTTGAATTTCTCCACGTGATAAGCAATATCGGGCAAGCGGTAAGTCGGCTCGCCAGTAGATTTTACAATTACTCTGTCTTCTTCCAATCCCATTTTAGAAAGGGCGAGCCATAGAGCGCCGTCTTTTGCGTAAGCTAAATCATTGGACTTAAAAAATTCAATGATTTCGCCAATTTTGCCATCTTTATAGAGTGAATCTTCATTAAAAAATACATCTTGACGAACATTAATTCTATCCAAAGTATGCTTTATTTTAGCAAAACACCAACCCTCGCCAAACTTACGAATTTGCGTCATATCTTGAAAATTGCCTTCCATTAGAGAAAGTCCATAAAGCTTATTTAAATCTTTAGCTATTTCTCTGACATATTCGCCGTGATAGCCGTTATCGGGGAATTCAAAATTTTCATCTTTTACCAATTGCATATAGCGGGCATAGATTGAATCTGCCAGCATTTTCATCTGGTTGCCCGCGTTATTGAAATAATATTCGCGAGTTACTTCATAGCCAATCCATTCGAGCATATTCGCTACTGTATCGCCAATTACA
>JAKIZN010000145.1 GCA_022708005.1 Bacteroidota bacterium
TCTTCTTAAGAATGTGAGAAAAATTCGTTATTTTAGTAGCTAAAAATTATGGCAATTTTCAATTTAAAAAATAAAAAAAATAAATGGCACTTTCCAGTTTTTTTTCAAACGCAGTAGCGGTAGACCTTGGCACAGCCAATACTCTTATCTGGGTGAAGGGCAAAGGCGTAGTATTAAATGAACCATCGATAGTAGCATTTGACCGCTCTAATAAGCATATAATCGCAATCGGGCACGACGCTCAAGCAATGGTGGGCAAAACTCATAGAGACATTAAAATAATTCGCCGATGAGGGACGGAGCTATCGCTGACTTTGAAATAGCAGAGGCTATGTTGCGGGCATTTATCAGAAAAATTTCTATAGCATGGCAACCTGCGCGACGAGTGGTCGTGTGCGTCCCGAGCGGTATAACGGAAGTGGAAAAGCGAGCCGTTCGCGATAGCTGCGAGCATGCGGGCGCCAAAGAAGTGCATCTAATTGCCGAACCTATGGCGAGCGCTATCGGCATTGGACTGAACGTCCATGAACCAATCGGCAATATGATAGTCGATATAGGCGGCGGCACTACCGAAATAGCAGTTATAGCACTATCGGGAATAGTGAGCGACGAGTCAATTAAAACGGCTGGCGATGAAATGACTAGTGCTATTACAAATTATTTCCGTAGGCATCATAATATTTTAATCGGCGATAGGACTGCCGAAATGATTAAATGCTCCGTTGGCTCTGCGGTGCCGCTCAAAGATGAAATGCAAATTGAAGTAAAGGGTCGCGATTTATTAAGCGGAGTGCCAAGAATGATAGAAGTCAGCTCTGCGGATATTCGCGGGGCGCTCTCCGAATCCGTCCATGAAATTGTAAATGCAGTGCTTCGACTGCTCGAAAGAACGCCACCAGAAATTGCTTCCGATATATTCGATAGAGGAATTATGCTATCGGGCGGCGGCGCTCTACTCAAAGGATTAGACGAAAGGATACGCCAAGAAACCAAATTGCCTGTACACATTGCCGAGGATCCGTTGACTACTGTTGTCAGAGGCACTGGCAGAGTTCTCGAAGATTTAAGTGATTTTAGGTCTGTGTTAATAAAAAGCACACGTTACTAATTTGACTGCTTTGCAATGCAGAATATTATTAAAATAATAATTAAGTATAAAGGCTACATCACATATACTGCTCTTGTAGTTATCTGCTTATCTTTAATTTCTATGGGCGAAGTTTCTAAATTAGGTGGATTTAGAACTTTTATTATCGCATCGGTTGCTAATATGCAAGATGCTTTATCGTGGATACCCAATCCCGGCGCGCTTCGCAGTGAAAATGAAGCGCTCAGAGAACTTAACTTGCAGCTATCTTCAGAAGTAATCAAAATGAGAAAATCTTTGATAGAAAATCAAAGATTGAAAAATATGATAAACCTTCGCGATACTGCAACTGTTTCGCTTATCCCCGCTGAAGTGGTCGGCAAAAGTTCGATTCAGATGAGAAACTATATCACACTCAATCGCGGATCGGCTGCTGGCATAAAGTCTGGCATGGCAGTGAGGACAGATGCGGGACTTGTTGGAGTAGTGATAGCCGCAGGGAATAAATTTTCATTTGTAGAGCTATTGAATAATCGTAATGTGCGGATAGCCGCAAAGATTTTGAGAAGTCAAATCGACGGATTAGTTGCTTGGGAAGGTGGGGAATATCTATTGCTTAAAAATATACCTACTTCGTTTGATATTGAAGTTAATGATATAGTTGCTACGTCGAATTATAGTAATAAATATCCTGCGGATGTACCTGTCGGCAAAGTTATAAGAGTGGAGAAAGATCCAGGTTCCTTATTTCATAAAATTGTTATCGAGCCTTACGCTCAATTTAATGCGCTGGAGCAAGTTTATGTGCTTAATTACTTGCCAAGTCCAGAAATATTAAACTTGGCTAATGAAGTTGAAGAAAAACTGCTCGAGAGAAGGGCTGGAGCGAAAAGATGAAAATAGTATCCCAAAGCAGAGAGATGAAAGCGTTCCCCATAAGGTATATTTACTATGCAGTAATAGCCCTTATACTTTCGATTGTGGATATACTCTTTGTGGATATTATTCAAATAGAGGGGATAGCGCCTGATTTATTGCTTATTCTCTGCATTTGGATAGCCCTTGCGGAAGGGCAGTTTGTCGCTCTGTTTGCGGCTTTTGGTATAGGCATAGTGTATGATTTGATTTCCGCAGATGTCGTTGGTACAAATGCACTTGCCAAAGTTTCGGCTGCCTTTGTTGCTGGGTTTTTTCACAAGGAACGAAATATCAAGCAAAGTTTGAATATTATTAGATTTGTGCTTGTGGTTTTAATCTCTTCGTTTGTGCATAATATCATATACTTTTTCTTTTACATCAAGTCCAGCGAAATAGCCTTTCTGCCGTTCTTTTTGCGCTATGGAATAGCGGCTTCGTTCTATACGACCGCTTTATCGGTGATAGCTATTTTAGTGAAAATCCCAGAAAAAGAAATAGATATTGATTGATGTGCGGCTTCAATCCCACGCTTTTTGTTTGCCCGTTGATATAAGCTATAGTAATAAAAATTATATTATGTGGAATAAAAGATGTATCTTTGTATTTTATTCAAGGTGAAACTATGATTATTGCAGATGCTCATTGCGACACACTGACCGCATATAAAAACGATGCTTTTTTTTCGGAAGAGGCTCATTGGGATTTGCCAAGATTTAAATCATTGGGCGGAGTGTTGCAGTATTTTGCAATATTTACAGATGTTGAATATGCAGGCGATTCTGCCGTAACATTTGCTTTTAACTCGCTCGGCAGATTTTATAATCAAAAGCCCGATGACGTTGCGCTATTGCTCAGCAAGGCAGATTTTGATGCTAATAAGGTGAATATTTTGCTATCGCTCGAAGGGGCTTCGCCGATAGTTAGTGATATTAATAATCTATACGCTTTCTATGCGGCTGGCATAAGAGCTATGACTTTAACTTGGAATCATAGAAATTTTCTTGCTGATGGGATTAGCGAACCGTATGGCTTAACTAAATTTGGGCGAGAGGTTATAGCCGAGATGGAGAAACTCAAGATGATTATTGACGTTTCGCATCTAAACACTGCGGGCTTTGATGATGTACTGAAAACTGTGGCGTGTCCTATTATTGCTTCACATTCTAACGCCAGAGCAGTTTGCGAGCATCCAAGAAATTTATATGATGAACAAATTGCCGAAATCATTAAGCGAAAAGGGTTTATAGGTATTAATCTATATTCTAATTTTTTAGGAAATTCCAAAGATGATTTGAAGGGCAAAATCATTGAGCATATAGAGCATATTTTAAAGCTCGGTGGCGAAGACGCACTTGGCTTTGGTGCTGACTTTGACGGCATAGAATTATGCCCATTTGAAGGCGTTGAAGCATATTCAGAAATATACGCTATGCTACGCAATACTATGCAGTTGGACGAAAGTTTAATCGATAAGATTATGCATAAAAATCTTGTCGATTTTACTTTGAATTATATTAGCTAACTTTAACTTGGGAGCGATGAAACATCATCATTTTAGCGAGGTCGGCTCTACCAATGACTACGCTTCCGAGCTGTTGAATAGAGAAGACGAAATTGCAGTAACGGCGGACTACCAAACTCAAGGCAGAGGGCGAAACAACCACGTTTGGCTTGGCTCTTTTGGTGATAATTTATATCTTTCGTATGGCAGAAAGCATAAGTCCAATTTGGATATGGACGGAGTGGTTTCTTATCAGTTAATAGGCTGCTTGGCTGCTTATCATGTTCTCAAAGGTTTCGCTAATCCCACTAAATTCAAAATGAAGTATCCTAATGATATTTATGCTTATTACAAAGATAACTACTGCAAAATAGCTGGAATTTTAGTAGAGCATACTTTTTTAGGAAGCACTTGCTCTAAATCAGTCATTGGCATCGGAATCAACGTTCAGCAAACAAATTTCGAGCTTTTCGATTCTAATTCTCCAGTCTCTTTGAAAATGTTGGGATACGATATAATGCCTAAAGAGCTTGTGGCGCCTTTGCTGTCATCACTCAAAAGCTTGCTAAAAGAGCCGTCAGAGATAATTTATCAGAAATGGGCGAAATTACTAAACATCATCGGCAAGGAAGTTAAGATTTTAAATAGCCGCGGCGCATGGATAGCTAAAGAAATATTGCCGGATTTGCGGTTATTAATAGAAGATGTGAATTCCGGGAAAACAATGATAATCGACAATTCGGAGTCAATTAGATATGACTTGGACTAATAAAAGCAACGTTCTCGCTATTGATATTGGAAATTCCAGAGTGAAATTGCTCGATAATTCTTTTTATTTCGCTTATGATTTGAGCAATCCAACTTGGCGAGATGACCTAAAGCAAGCCATATCGAGATTGGGTGGGCTGGCGCAAAGAGTGGTGGTGTCAAGTGTAAATAAAGTTGCCCAAGATGCTTTGCTCGAAATTTTTGAAGAGTTTAATGTTTCCTATGAAGATGTAGAAACTTTGCTGCGTAAGTCAAGCATAGTGGATTTTAAAAAAGTTGAAGGAATGGGGAACGATAGGAAGTTGGGGCTAATAGGCGCTTATTGCGAGTATCCCACTCCGCTTGCAGTGGTCGATTGCGGAACAGCCGTTACGGTGAATTTCTTGGCTATGCCGAATATCGCAATAGGCGGAGCGATATTCCCGGGCTTGCTAACTCAAGCAAAATCTTTGCATCAATTCACAAGCTTGCTGCCTTTGGTGGATATAGAATTGCCCAAAAGTTTTTGCGGTGGAAATACCGACGATGCTATAAAAGCTGGAATTTTTGCTTCTGTTATCGGAGGCATTAAAGAGCTTATTTCACGCAATTCAACTAACCGGTTTAATAGGGTTAAGCCAAAGGTAATTATCACAGGTGGATATGCTCCGCTTATAGCCAATAATATAAGCGGGCTTGATGTCGCAGTCGATGCAAATCTGGTGCTCAAAGGTATTCAAAAATTAGTTAGTTGCAAATAAATTAAGCTTAGATTTTGAAAAATTTCTTTTATTTTTGTATTATTTCTTCATCATAATTTAGGGGTATTACTATGAAACACCTATTGGTTCTTATTATGGCATTTAGCCTTGTGTTTGTTGCTTGTAATAAATCAGAAGAG
>JAKIZN010000146.1 GCA_022708005.1 Bacteroidota bacterium
TATCCAAGACAGAAAACTTGTTGCAAGGTATGGAAGCGGTGCTCGCCGAGGCTTATAGAATGAAACAGTATGGCTTTACTAAATCGGAATTGGACAGAGCAAAGCAGACACTTATAAAACACATGGAACAAGCACTCGCCGAAAAGGACAAGACTGAATCAGGCGATTACGCCGAAGAGTATTATCGAAACTTCTACGAAGACGAAGGTATGCCGGGCATAGAACATGAATATGAGATATACCACGACTTTATGCCGGGTATTTCTTTGGACGAAGTAAATGACTACGCAAAAACTTTGGTTTCCGACGACAATCGAGTTATCATGGTTAGCGCTCCCGATAAAGAAGGAGTAGTTGTGCCGACCGAGCAAGAATTTTTAGATGCTTATAATAAAGTTGCTTCTACAAAATTCGACCCTTATATCGATGAATCTACTGACAAGCCTTTGATGGCAAAAATTCCCACACCGGGCAAAATAGTAGAAACCAAAGATACAAAGAAATATGACATTGTAGAAATGAAGCTTTCTAACGGTGCAAGAGTAATCGTAAAGAAGACAGATTTCAAAAATGATGAAGTTCTTTTCAAAGCTTGGAGCAAAGGCGGGACTTCACTGGCAAAAGACGAAGACTACTATTCAGCTACTCTTGCTGCAAGCATAGTTGACGAAGGTGGCGTATCAGAATTTAATGCCAATACACTGCAAAAAATGCTCAGCGATAAAATAGCGGGCGTCTCGCCTTCGATTGGCGAGCTAACAGAAGGATTTGATGGTTCTTTCTCGCCAAAAGATGCTGAAACATTTTTCCAATTGCTTCATTTATATTTCACCGAACCGCGAAAAGACGCCGAAACATTCCAGGCGCTTATCTCTCGCAATAAAGAAGCAATTCGCAACTCAAAGAGAAATCCAGAGTCATTTTTGCAAGATTCGATGTCGGCAATTATGTATGGCTACCACCCAAGATATATGCCAATGGTAGCAAGCAATTTGGACAAAGTGAATTTAGACAAAGCTTTTGAATTTTATAAAGATAGGTTTGCCGATGCAAGCGACTTCACATTTATTTTTGTTGGCGCTTTCGATATAAAAGAAATGAAAAAGTATATCGAGACTTATCTCGCTAGCTTACCTAACAAAAATCGCCAAGAGAATTGGAAAGATGTTGGAGTGAAATACGCTCAAGGACCTTTCACGAAAGAAGTTATAAAAGGTATCGAGCCAAAGAGTGCTATAAGATTAGTTATCAGCGATAAGTTTGATTATAAGTCTGAAAATATATTGCAACTTAGCGCTATGACCGAAGTGTTTAATATTCGTTTGCGTGAAGTGATTCGCGAGGATAAGGGCGGAGTTTACGGCATTCGTGCTATGCAAAGAGTTAGCCAATTCCCCAAGCCAACTTATTCGCTTTACGTTGTATTCGGCACAAGTCCAGCACGAGTTGATGAACTTATCGCTGCGGCTAATAACGTTATGAATGAATTGCAAACGCAAGACATAAGCGACGAGAATCTAACGAAAGTCAAAGAAATATTGAAGCGTGAATTTGAGACAAGTCAAAAAGAAAATCGCTATTGGTTAGGTCAAATTTATAATTCTGACTTTAATAATTTGGACATAGCAAGGTTGCAGAAATACAACAGCAACGTTGATAAGCTCACAAAAGCCGACATAAAGGCAGCAGCTAAGAAATATATTCAACAAAATAAGATGATGAAATTTATCTTAAATCCAGAAGAATAGCCATATAGCTATCGCAAAATAGAAAGCGAGCTGTCCAACCAAATGGGCGGCTCGCCTTTTTTTGTCTTGAATATGATTACGGGGTATTACAAGATTACCGGGATAAGAAAGGAAGAAAATGCCCGCTGCTTTTCAAATGTCCAACACCTTTTGTCTGAATCAGGATTTTCATGATTAAAAGATTAGCAAGATTATTTTCGCCTGTTATTCACTTTTATCCCTTTCTTATCCAGATAATCATATAATCCTGAGCATCCTGATTCAGACAGTAAAAATAGATGTCCTACACCTCGAAGGTATAGGACATCTGGAAATATAAGGACTTAGCCGAACGGTCTCTCTTTATAAGCCTGCCTTCTACTTAGCAAAGAACTTTTTCATTGCCTGACCGCATTTCATAGAATTTAACACTAATCGCTCACAGTAATCCATAAAGCTCAAATAGAGCAAATTCTGCCATGAAGATGACTTCTGCGCTATCATTCTTCGAGCTTGATTAGTCTTGTATTTATCCATTACATCTTTCATAGCTTCGAATCGGGCATCAATAAATTCATTGAAATATTCCCTATCCATCACGCAATTAGCAAGCGAACTTAAATTGCTGCAAGCCATGCTCGAAACTTCGCCTATTTCGTCTAACTGCTCGCTTGTGAGCAACATGTGATTGTTATCGAAATAGTCAAAAGTCTGTATGCTCAGCCTTCTGCCCAATGACGAAAGAACGTTGAGATAGCCAATTAAATCGGTAAAAGAATGAGCCCGAGATATTTCTAACTCATTGAATTTCTTGATAGATTTGGCGACGTAAGAGATAATAGTATCCGAATTTTTAGGCAATAACTTGCTTTCCTGCTTGGTTGTGCGAAGGAACTTTAAGTCGCCCCTGATAATTCCATCGCTACAGTTAGAAATCAAGTTCGATATAGCATGAATATGCTTGCTAACTCCCTCAACGATATTATCAAATAGTTCATCTTTGCTAACGTGGTGCTTCAGAGTCAGTTTTTCTTTTTCCTCAAATTCGCGTTCTCTCTTTCGATGCGTCAAAGTTGAGCGAAAGACTAAAAACATAGCTAATGCTATCATTGCAGCCATACCAGCAAAGCTAAAATGCCAAATAATAAAGGCTATAGTGCCAACTATAAGCGATGCCATAAAAGCGGTAACAAACCATCCACCGATAACCGTAAGAACGCCCGATACTCTATAAACAGCCGTGTCGCGACCCCAAGCCCTGTCCGAAAAAGCAGTTGCCATCGCAACTATGAAAGTAACATAAGTTGTGGAAAGTGGTAATTTAAGCGATGTTCCGAATGAAATTAACGCTGCGGCAACTACTAAATTAATACTTGCTCTTATAAGGTCGAAAGCCGGCGGCGGTACCTTGTCATTGTCCCAACTTGGCATTTTGGATTTATCGAATCTTGATGACACGAATCGTTTTACTGGTTCGGGAGTAATTTTTTGAACGCCATCGAAAAAAGTAATAACAGAACGAACAAGCCCACGAGAAATAGCAAAACTTTGGAACCGCTCAACTTCTTCTTCTTGACTGCCAAGCCCAACGGAGGTTTTTGTTACAGTCCTTGACTTTTTTGAAAGGTAAAGTATAACGACCATAAGAAAGCCCGCAGCGAGCAGGACAAGCGTATTTGCTTTATATGGATCGTTCAGCGGTGCCATAGTAATTTCAAATGGCGTTGCTGACGCACCCGCGGTAGCATAAGCACTTATTGCCGCCAATGGAGCTCCCAAAAAGTTCACTAAGTCGTTTGCCGCAAAAGACATAGCAAGCGAAAAAGTGCCCATCAGCACAATTCCTTTCAAAACATTGATTTTGGTGAAATTTATAACTAAATGGAGCACCACGCTCCAAAACACAAACGACGCTAGCATTATTTCAGAAGTGTAATTCTTTATTATATTAGCCCACTCAGCACTAATAAATGAAGCGCCATTAACTCCTTTCATTAAAATAAAATACAAAATCAATGTAATAGCAAGGCTACACCAAATGCCACCCCAGCGCTTAAATCTCGCTGCATAATCAAATGTAAAAAGCAGCCTACTTAAGTATTGGATAATAGCACCAAAAAGGAACGAAAGGACTATTGAAAGTACTATCGCTGTGGCAAAAGTTAGAACTTTCGCTGTGTTAATATATTGGTCGAGATCAGCAACATTGCCGCCCATCTCGGAAATTTTCAAAAGGGAAACCACAGTGCCGCCGCCAACCAAGCCAAAAATCAGAGATAAAGTCGTCGAGGTCGGCAGTCCGAAAGTATTAAATAAGTCCAAAAGTATTAAATCGCCGATGGCGTAGGCAAGAAATATTATGATTATTTCTTGGAAGTGGAACATTTCAGGATGCACAATGCCTTTTCGAGCCACCTCCATCATACCGCTTGAAAATGTTACCCCGACAATTATTCCTATCGCAGCAACTATTAGAACCGTCTTAAAAGGAGCTGCTTTGGAGCCAACAGCCGGTCCGAGGAAATTTGTTGCGTCGTTTGCCACGCCTACCCAAATATTAGAAATGGCAAGCAAAAGAAGTGCAATTATTACAAATAAATAGATGTCCATAAGTAGAGTAAATAGTGAAACAAAGTTCGCATTAACTGATGCCCATACTTTTTTTGCTGTTTCCTACAATAGTTTTTAAAATTAAACACAATTTCAATTACAAAGTTAGTTTTGTTTTGCTGAAAATTCAAAATAAATATTCTATTTGCTAAAAATAATACAAAGTAATCTCAGATAATTCAATAGAAACTCTACCGGACTGCGTATCCGCTGTCCTCCAGATGTCCTACACCTTCGAGGTGTAGGACATCTTAAAACCAAATTGTAACGAACCCAAAGGGTTCAAATGTTTGTAGTAATGAATAATCGGCGGTTTATACGACTCCGTAGGAGTCGCATTGGTTTAACATTATACGACTCCGTAGGAGTCGCATTGGTTTATGCAATCTCATTTTCTACAAACATCAAATCCCTTCGGGATTAAATCCAAAATAATCCAATACGCTAGCTCGCGAGCATTCGCTAATTCCCATAAAAAAAAGCTGCCCATTTATAATTAATGGACAGCCTTTTCTATTTGCGTAAGAATAGCAGTTATTCTTTCACTTCTTCCTCAGATGCTTCAGGTGCTTCGCTTGGCGTTTCTGTCGCTTCACTCGGCACTTCTGCAGGCGACTCGATCGCGTCGGGTGCGTCAGCAACTACTTCGTCGGCAACTTCCGCTTTAATAGGCGATAAATCAGCTGGATATTCATAAGTGAACAACTCTTGCTCATCATCGGTGCTCGGGTTGTAAGCTGGAAGATCTTCGGGCGATATTTCGCCTTTGGAATA
>JAKIZN010000147.1 GCA_022708005.1 Bacteroidota bacterium
GGGACTGTATCTCTTCCCCACGGCACTGGTAAAACAGTGAGAGTGTTGGTTCTCTGTAAGTCTCCAAAAGATAAAGAAGCTTTGGACGCAGGGGCTGACCACGCAGGATTGGAAGAATACATAGAAAAAATTAAAGGCGGTTGGGCAGACATTGATGTCGTAGTTGCAACCCCAGATGTTATGGGTGAAGTAGGTAAAATAGGTCGTATTCTCGGTCCACGCGGTCTGATGCCTAATCCAAAAGTTGGCACCGTTACCTTTGATATTGCAAAAACAGTCCAAGAGTTGAAGGCTGGTAAAATTGAGTTCCGTGTCGATAAAACTGGCAACGTCCATGCGGCAGTCGGAAAATGCTCGTTCCCAAGCGAAAAGCTTGTGGATAACGTAGCTGCTTTCTATACAAGTATTTTGCGTGCAAAGCCAATGACTGCAAAAGGCAGATATGTAAAAAGCGTATATTTTAGCTCCACGATGGGACCAGGTGTTGCTGTTAATGACCAATCGTTTGAGAAAATCTAATACGTTTTTGGATTATACAATAATATAAGGGCTGCGTCTAAAAGTGCAGAAAAACACGAAGCAGCCCGCTCGAACTGAATAAAATAAATTGTCTATTACGCGCTCGCGCTATCAGAAATGCTTCTCCTTCGCTTAATTGCGATTGTTTTCTGTAGCACGACAAAAATATAAATAAAGGTTAGAGGAATATGATTACTCTTGAAAGGAAACAACAGATTGTCGAAGAACTAACAGAGCGTTTACAATCTGCTAAGGGTATCTATTTCGTAGATTTTGCTAAGATCTCAGTAGAGGAAATTGGCAAAATTCGGCGTGAGTTTAGCGAGCAGAATGTTGAGTTTAAAGTAGCAAAAAATACGCTTATCCTTCGCGCACTTGCGAATCTTGAAGGATACAGTTTGCCAGATAGAAAACTATTTGGGCAGACCGCTATGGTTTTAGCTTATGACGACGCAACAGCTCCCGCGAAAATCATTAAGAAAATTTACGAAAAAGAGCAAAAGTTAGCTTTAAAAGCTGCTTTTGTCGAAGGGCAATATTTTGATGGAGCAGACTTGAAAGTCGTTGCATCGTTGCCATCGAGAGCAGAACTTGTCGCAGGCATTCTCGGCAGTCTTAATTCACCGATTTCAGGCATTGTCGGTTCTATCAACGCTGTTATGCGTGATGTTGCTTCGCTTATCGAAGAAGTAGCTAAAAAGCAAAATGCCGCTTAATTTTTTTTGATTTTAATAATTTAGAAATTTCTATTGGAGAAAATAAAAATGTCAAAAGTAGAGCAATTAGTAGAAGATATTTCCAATCTTACATTGGTAGAAGCTGCAGAACTTAAAAAAGCTTTAGAAGAAAAATTTGGCGTTACCGCCGCTGCACCAGTGATGATGGGCGGTGCTATGCCAGCAGCAGCTGCAGAAGCTCCTGCAGAAGAAAAAACTGATTTTGACGTTGAGCTTACAGAAGTTGGCTCAAACAAAATTAACGTTATCAAAGCTGTTCGTGAAATCACTGGACTTGGCTTGAAAGAAGCTAAAGACTTAGTTGAAGGTGCTCCTAAGATGGTTAAAGAAGGATGCCAAAAAGACGAAGCTAACGAAATTAAGAAAAAACTCGAAGAAGCTGGCGCAAAAATTTCTTTGAAGTAGTCTCAATTTTATTTGGTATGGAAGGGAGAGCAAGTTCCAGCTCGCCCTTCCTAAATTTTAAACTTTATTTATATTTTTGATTAACGATTTTATACCGAACATAATCCAAAAAATGAGAACAATATCAAGCAGTAGGGTTTTTTGATATTCTTTTGTGTATTTTAGCTAAAAAAGGAATGTCAAAAGATCCTATTTTTTTGTAGTAAAAAATAAAATTGTGAGGAGGCTACTGTGGAGAATAACGAATATAAGGAAGTAATCGAGGAAGGTTACGATCCTGCCCTCCCTGTTGATTATAAAACCAGCGATACAAGCACAATCAGGTTGATGGAATCAACTGATGACGTAGTTCGCTTGAGAAGAAGAGTAAACTTTTCGAGAACTGCTTGGACACCTACTTATCCAGACTTATTAGGCGTGCAGCTCCATTCGTATCACGAGTTTCTTCAAGAGGACGTTAGCCCTAATAAAAGAAAAAATATAGGGCTGCAACAAGCATTTAAGAATAATTTCCCTATCGAAGATGCTTCCTCGGTATATCAATTGGAATTTCTCGAGTATAACATCGAGAAGCCTAAATACTCAGAAGACGAATGCCGCGAGCGCGAGCTTACTTTCGCTAAACCTCTAAAGGCAAAGCTAAGACTATCGAGCAAAGCAGAAAAAGAGTCTGAAGACTATATCGACGCAATCGAACAAGAAGTATATCTCGGTAATATCCCATCTATGACAAGCAGAGGTACGTTTATCATTAACGGCGCCGAACGCGTGATAGTTAGCCAGATACATCGTTCTCCCGGCGTATTTTTTGATGATGCGATGCACCCGAATGGTACACGAATTTATACTGCTCGTATAATACCTTTCCGCGGCTCTTGGATGGAATTTACTACCGATATTCATGAAGTAATGCATGCCTATATCGATAGAAAAAAGAAATTCCCAGTTACAACTTTGCTTAGAGCATTAGGGTATTCGTCGGATAAAGAAATTCTAGACTTATTCGATTTAGTCGAAGACGTCGCTCCCGAAGATTTTAACGAATCACTCATAAATCGTAGAATTGCCAACGATATAGTTGATTTGAACACAGGCGAAATTATTGCTTCGCGGGACATGATACTCACCGAAGTGCTGTATCGCCAAATGAAAGAAACAGAAATTACTCCACTGAAAGTTTTTAGCTATACCGACCCAACTGAAGAGCCTATAATAGCTCGTACTATTGCTAAAGATACTACGCGCACTCGGGAAGATGCTCTCGAAGCTATCTATCGCCAACTGCGCTCAAGCGATCCGCCAGATATAGAAACAGCAGCCGGATTGCTCGAAAAGTTGTTTTTCACATCTAAGCGATATGATCTCGGTACTGTAGGTCGCGTTAGAATGAACGAAAAGTTAGGAATGACCACTTCTATTGAAACTACTACTCTTACCATAGAAGATATAGTTGCAATTATCAAGCATTTGATAGAATTGCATAGGACAAAGCACACTGGCGATGACATAGACCATTTAGGCAATCGCCGAGTACGCTCTGTTGGCGAGCAACTTCAAGCTCAATTCAATATAGGTTTGGCGCGAATGGCTCGCACAATTCGCGAGAGGCTCGGCATCCACGATGGCGAAAACTTAACTCCAAGCGAATTAGTAAATGCAAGGACTATCACATCTGTTGTTAATCAGTTCTTTGGGACTAACCAGCTATCTCAATTTATGGATCAAACTAATCCATTGGCAGAGCTAACGCATAAGCGTAGAACATCTGCGTTGGGTCCAGGCGGTCTTACCCGCGAGCGAGCTGGCTTTGAAGTAAGAGACGTCCACTATACTCACTATGGTCGCCTATGCCCAATCGAAACACCCGAAGGTCCGAATATCGGCTTGATTTCTTCGCTTGCTATACATGCAAGCATAAACGAGCTTGGCTTTATTATGACTCCTTATCGTAAAGTCGTTAATGGCGTTGTAACTAATGAATTTATCTACCTTACCGCTGACAAAGAAGATGGGCTAATAATGGTGCCAACCTCTACTCCTGTTGATGAAAATGGACGGCTTGCAGGAGAGAAAATTCGCGCAAGAAAGAGCGGCGACTACGTATTTGTCGCACCCGAGCAAGTTGATTATATGGACGTTTCGACTGACCAAATCACTTCTCCAGCGTCGGCTCTGATACCTTTCCTTGAACACGATGACGCTAACCGTGCTCTTATGGGCGCGAACATGCAACGTCAAGCAGTGCCTTTGCTACGCCCTAGCGCTCCAATTGTCGGGACAGGTATGGAGAGCAGAGTAGCTAAAGATTCGAGAACGCTCGTGCTTGCCGAGGGCAATGGAGTGGTTGAATACGTTGATTCGCAAAGAATTATTGTTCACTACGAGGATACTCGCACAGAAGAAGAAAAATTGGTAAGTTTCGACAACATAGAGCGAGTAGAATATAAGTTAACTAAGTTCTTTAGAACTAACCAAGATACGTGCCTTAACCAGCGCCCGATAGTTAGAGTAGGCGATAAAGTTGTTAAAGGGCAGCCTATTGCCGATGGTGCTTCGACTGATAAGGGCGAATTGGCGTTGGGTCAAAATATTTTGGTGGCATTTATGCCTTGGCGAGGTTATAACTTTGAAGATGCTATTATTCTCTCGCAAAAACTTGTTGCCGAAGATACTTTTACGTCTATTCACATTGAAGAATTTACTCTCCAAGTCCGCGATACCAAGCGCGGAGAAGAAGAATTTACTCGTGAAATACCAAACGTAAGCGAAGAGGCTACAAAGGATTTAGATGAATTTGGTATTGTTCGCACTGGCGCGAAAGTTCAAGAAGGCGATATATTAATTGGAAAAATTACTCCGAAGGGCGAGACCGACCCAACTCCAGAAGAAAAGCTATTGCGAGCTATCTTTGGAGATAAAGCTGGCGACGTAAAAGATGTGTCGCTCAGGGTTACGCCGGGCATCAAAGGCGTGGTTATCAATACTAAACTCTTTACTAGAAGATTGCATACAGCCGATAGGGAAGTTCGTGCAGAAGAAAAGAAGCGTCAAGACCAATTAACCCGATTGGAAAGAGATACAATCAAAAGGCTTGATGATGAATGCACCAAACGCCTCGCAAAAGAATTAGATGGCGAAACTACGCTTGGTATCAAACTCACTAATGGGGTTGCAGTTTATCGCTCTGGTGCAAAAGTAACTTCAGCAAATTTAAGAGAAAAATATCACGAAGGTTTGCTAAAGCCAGAATTAATTGCAACGGATAGTGCGATAATAGCTGATAGCAAGAAAAATGCTTTGATACTCAGCATGATAAATAACTATAAACAAAAGCGCAATGATGAATTAGGGCAATTCAGAGCTGAGCGGAACAAACTCGCGGCTGGCGAT
>JAKIZN010000148.1 GCA_022708005.1 Bacteroidota bacterium
TTTTACTTTTGCTTTTAATTCGTCCATTTTAAACCTCTATATATAAAAGTTAAACAATAAAAAAATATATAATAAAAAAAATTAATCCATTAATAATCCGCCATTCACATGAAGCACTTGCCCAGTGATATAGCTTGCATCTTCGCTTGCCAAAAATGCTACTGCGTTTGAAATATCTTCAGGCTCGGCTACTCGCTTGAGCGGGATATTTACAATGAACGCAGCTTTTTGCTCATCTGTCAATTGGTCTGTCATGGGAGTGCGGACATAGCCCGGCGCCACGCAATTCACCAATATATTTCTTGAGCCTAATTCTCGAGCGATAGATTTAGTAAAGCCTATTAGCCCTGCTTTCGATGACGAATAATTTGCCTGACCAGCATTGCCCATCGAGCCGACTACCGAACCGATATTGACTATTCTGCCATAACGCTGGCTCATCATTGGTTTAGTCATTACCTTTGTGCAAATAAATACGCCTTTCAAATTAGTATTTATTACTTGGTCCCATTCCAGTTCGCTCATTCTCATAAGTAGATTATCGCGAGTAACGCCCGCGTTGTTAATAAGAATATCTATACGCTTTGATTCTTCCAATATTTCATCTGTTACTTTTTGAATAGACTCAAATGAAGTAACGTCAGCTTGCTTTGGAGTTATCAGTGGAGCAAGCGCTGCATCTTCTATAAAAACTTCGCCCGGTTCGGGAATTTTATAGTCCAACGCATAAACTTTTGCACCTTCGGAGGCGAGTCGCATAGCTATTGCTTTGCCTATCCCACGGCATCCGCCGGTTACAACAGCAATTTTTTCTTCAAATCTTTTCATATTAATTTAAGTTTATTTAAAAATTCAAATATAAGCAATTTTTATTTGATTAAATCTTCAAATTTATCATAGCCCGAAATTTCTACTCCGCTCAAAGTTCGCTTTACTAAGCCTTGCAGCACCTGACCAGGACCAAGCTCAACAAATGACGAATAGCCATCGTTTTGCATTTGAACAAGCGATTGCGTCCACCGAACTGGAGAGGTTAATTGGTTAATTAACGCGTCTTTGATAGCTTCTGCCGACGTCAGTGGCTTTGCATAAACGTTTGAATAAACAGGCACTTTCGCGTCAGAAAATTCGATAGAGTTAATAGCCTTGGCAAGCTCATTCTGAGCGGGCTTCATAAGCGGCGAATGGAAAGCACCGCTAACAATTAGCTCTTTCACTAACTTAGCTCCAGCAGCTTTAAATTCGCCGATATTATCTCTCAAAAACTGAGCAGAGCCAGATACAACCACCTGACCGGGCGAGTTGAAGTTTGCCGCGACAACTACATTGCCGTCGGGGTTATCATTTAATTTATTGCAAACATCTTCAACTTTATCATCGTCAAGATTAATAATTGCAAACATAGTCCCGGGCAACTCTTCGCCAGCCGAGAACATCAAAGAGCCGCGAAGTGCCACAAGCCTTATAGCCGACTCAAAGCTAAGCACGCCAGCCGCATAAAGCGCTGCGTATTCGCCAACGGAATGCCCCGCAGTAGCCGAAAATTCAGTCTTTTCTTTTAAAAGCTCAAATAACACAGCAGAGTGCAAAAATATAGCTGGCTGAGTGTACCGCGTTTGCTTTAGCACGTCGATTGGTCCATCGAAGCAAATATCGCTAAGCGAGAAATCAAGAATTTCATCAGCCGATTTTATCATTTCTTTGGCAAGCGGCGAATTATCGAACAAATCTTTCATCATGCCGACATATTGCGAGCCTTGCCCAGAAAACAGCAGTGCTTTTTTCATCTACTATCTCCCGATTAATCGTTCATGTTCCATTTTAAATACACCGAACCCCAAGTAAATCCAGCACCAAAACTAGATAAAACAAGGTTATCGCCTTTTTTGATTTTGCCGTCTTGCAGCCATTCGGAAATGCAAATTGGAATAGTTGCCGCGGTGGTGTTGCCGTATTTGTGTATATTAATCATTACTTGAGCTGGATCGATGCCCATTCTTTCGGCAGTGGCAGAGATAATTCTCAAATTTGCTTGATGGGGCACAAGCCAATTCACATCTTCGCTTTTCAAGTTATTCCTTTTCATTATTTCGAGCGAAACATCAGCCATGCCGACTACTGCATATTTGAATACGTTTTTGCCGTCTTGGACTATGTAATGCTCTTTATTTTGCACTGTTTCAATAGTTGATGGCTTGGCGCTGCCGCCCGCTACCATGTGCAAAAATGGGGTGCCCATACCGTCTATGTGCAACACTTGGTCAAGCATGCCGTAGTTATCATCGTTTGATGCCTCGATTAAGCAAACGCCTGCTCCATCGCCGAACAAGATAGCTTGGTTTCTATCTTCAAAGTTCAGTATAGAACTCATTTTGTCTGCTCCGCAAAGCAATACTTTCTTTGCGACGCCAGACTTGACTAATCCTGAGGCAGTCGATATAGCAAAAATAAACCCAGAGCAAGCAGCAGACAAATCAAATCCCCAAGCATTTTTGAGCCCTAACTTATGTTGCACAAGTGCCGCAGTCGAAGGGAAGAAATGGTCGGGAGTTACAGTTGCTACTATAACGCAATCTATTTCATCTTTTGAAATTCCGCGTTTAGCGATACATTCTTCGGCAGCAGGTACGATTAAATCGCTTGTGCCGCCAGATTTTGCAAATCTTCTTTCAGAAATGCCCGTCCTTGTTACTATCCACTCGTTGCTTGTATCGAGATATTTTTCAAAATACTCGTTTGTATAGACATCGGGCGGAAGGTAGTGGGCGATTGATGTTATTGTTGCAGTCATAATATCTTAATTTTAAAAATTCTTAATTCTGTTGATTTAATTATTTTGCAAGGCAGTTTCAATACGCGAATTAATGCCTTTTTGATAAAATTCTATAGACCTTACAATCATATTTTTTATAGCTTTGGGCGTTGATTTGCCGTGTCCGATAATTACCACGCCGTTGACTCCCAGAAGTGGCACTCCGCCATATTCTTGGTAGTCGAACTCCGATAGTACGCTTTTCATCGTCGGCAGCATCATACCTACTTTCAGCTTATTTAAAAAGCCTTTCGATGCGTAATCTTTAATCTTAAATTTAAGGATATTCAAAAAACTTTCGGCGAGTTTCAAGACGATATTGCCGGTAAATCCATCGCAGACAACGACATCGGCTGCGCCAGCTAATATATCACGACCCTCGATATTCCCGATAAAATTCAAATGGCTCTGCGATAGCATACTATAAGTTTCCTTTATCGCGTCGGTGCCTTTTGTTTCTTCTTCGCCAATATTCAAAAGAGCAACCGTTGGCTTATCCTTGCCCAGAAAGTGCGAAACATAAATGCTACCCATCACAGCGAACTCATATAAAAATCTTGGCTTTAAGTCGATTGTAGCGCCTACGTCGAGCACAAAGGTCGGGGTGCTTTTAATAGTAGGCATATATGTGCCAATAGTCGGTCTCGAAACGCCTTTGATTCTGCCCAAAAGCATTGTCGAAACCGATAGCATTGCGCCGGTATTGCCAGCCGATACGAAAGTATCTGCTTGCCCTTTGGCGAGCAGTTCGGCAGCCATATAAAGAGAAGAGTTCTTTTTGGTTTTCAGAACTGCAACGGGGTCGTCGTGCATAGTTACAATTTCGTCTGTGTGAATAATTGAATAATTCAAGCCGCTATGCTCGGTTCGGGCAAGCACGTCTTTGATTTTCTGCTCGTTGCCGACGAAAATGAACTCTATCCCAGCGACGTTCTTCAGTTCATTAAAAGCGAAAATTGCACCTTTGACTTCATTCTCAGGTGCAAAATCTCCTCCCATTACATCGAGTGCAATTCGGATATTGTTGCTATTTGGCAGTTTAGTCATATCTTTATTGAAACAACCGACTTATAAAAAGTCAATTATACAACTTTCCGACCATTATAATAACCGCACTCTGGGCAAGCTGTATGGTTTAGCCTTGCAGCTCCGCAGTTCGGACAAGATGTAGTTTGAGCGGCTACTGCCTTATAGTGAGTTCTTCTTTTATCTCTTCTCGATTTTGAGAACCTACGATTTGGATTAGGCATTGTTGCGTCCTTTGTTTAAATAATAATAATTAATTAAATTTTATATTTTTCAGAGCCGACCAGCGAGAATCAATTTCTTCTTCGGGCTCGTCATCTTCATTTTGAGCTGAATATTCGGGATGCAATTCCTCGAAACTTTTATTGCGATAGTTCGGCGATACTCGCTTCATAGGCAATTCCACCGCTAATTGCTCCTTTACGTCTTCAGACAAATCAAAATATTCGTCGTCTTCGTGAACCACTCGCTCCTCGCTTGGCTCGGCGTCTTTAGATTTGCCAAGATTGAAAAGCACGGTATCAGCAATGAACGAAACGTTTATCTCTGATGAAATTAGCTCTTCATACTCCTCAAGCGACAAATCGCAAACTAACTTCGCTTTGCATTGAGCAAAGCCCGTTACTGCAAATCTTTTGCCTATTTTCCTTAGCTTCCCTTCGATTACTATATCGCCAAAAAACTCTGGCGGCATATCCTTTATCTCTGATACAGGCACGCTTTCCGATATGTTGTGCAAGCCGTCTGCGATGCCATGTATTCTTACCCTAATCATTTCCTAATTCCAAGAAAACATATCTTACAAAATTACTAATATGTTATATATTTTCCAAATTTTTTGTTGAATTTGAAAATATGAACATATATAGAATTATATTAACGTAGTGAATGATATGAAATTGTTTTGTGGGAAAACTTTGTTCTTATCCGCCCTATCCTCTGGGGTGAAATGTTTTATGCACTTCCTTGATGTATTCTTTATCTAAATGCGTATAAATTTGCGTAGTCGAAATATCGGAATGCCCCAACATTTCTTGCACTGCTCGGAGGTCGGCGCCGCCTTCGAGCAAATGAGTCGCAAACGAATGTCGAAATAAGTGGGGATGCACATCTTTTTCTATGCCTGCTGCGTCCGCGTATTGCCTTAGGATTTTCCAAAGCCCCATGCGGGATAGCTGTCCGCCGTGCTGATTCAAAAATATACTCGCTC
>JAKIZN010000149.1 GCA_022708005.1 Bacteroidota bacterium
CTAAAAACATAGCTGATAGCTTAAGTAGTTTTCTTGTCTTCATAGCAAATCCAAGTTTAAAGTTTTAAAATACATAGAATTGGTGCAATTTCTATCGCTCAATCCAACTCATCTATTTATATTCGCCATAAACGCTAATGACTGTATATTATTGGGTATCGAGCGGTATCCATAACTCAAATAATGCAATGGGAACTTCGCACAACTGAAGAAAGATGCCTTATGTATTTTTATATGGACTTAAAGTGAATCGGACATTTTTATCTGTTATATAGGGTAATTCCCCTAAAAACAGCGTAGAGACGCAACTTTTGCGTCTCTACAAAAATATAATATTATAGTTGTTTCGCTAAGATTCGCTAACTAAAGTTTTCTTATCGTCTGGCAAAAGCGAATTAATAGAGTTTATTAGCGTATCGAAATTAACTGGCTTGCTAATATATGTGTTAGCACCAGCGGATAGACATCTTTCCTTGTCGCCGGGCATAGCGAGCGCAGTGAGCGCAATAATAGGCAAATTCTCAAAATTTTTGTTTTGCCTTATAATCCTTGTCGCTTCGAGCCCATCCATTTTAGGCATTTGAATGTCAATTAATGCAAGGTCTGGCTTGTTCTCAACAACGGACTCAACTGCTTCTTTGCCGTTTCTCGCGATGGTTACTTCAAAGCCAGCATACTCTAAAAATGCTTCTAAAGTTTGCAAATTGGCTTCATTATCCTCTGCTAGAAGAATCAATAGTTTATTCCTCGTCATGTCTTCCAATCCCTTTATATTTATTTTATTTTGATTTGATTTAGCAATTTTAACATCAATTTTGTGGAGCGCTTCGTATAGTGCGTTGGGGGAGTAAGGTTTGTTTAAAAATCCGTCCGCTCCGAACGCCAATGCTCGCGATTTTTCTTTGAGAATTGAATTAACAATTACGGGCAGTTCGCTGTATTTAGGATTTTTCCTGATTTCGAGCAAAATATCCCAGCCTGAGTGCCCCCAGAGCAAAATGTCGAGAAATACAATGTCGAAATCATTGCTTTCCAGAACTTCCTCCAATACGGAGTCGAGTCTAAATACTACAGATTCTATATTTAATTTGGCAAGATTATCGGATAGAAAACTAATGTCATCTAAGAAATCCTCTATAATCAAAGCCTTTTTTATGTGTTGCATTGTTTTATTTGAAATATCGCTCGCTTGCGGCTCGACCATAGAACTTTTCACTGGCAGAGCAACAGTAAATTTACTCCCAACACCAGCTTCGCTTTCCACCGCCGTGCATTTCCGTTAGCTTTGCTACTAACGATAGCCCTAATCCCGTGCCTTCATAATCTCGCGATAAGTTGCTGCTTACTTGCGTAAATGGTTTGAACAGCCTCGAAAAATCATCTTCCTTGATGCCGATACCCGTATCCCAAACAGTAAAATATAGAATTGAGCGGTCATTTGAGGTAAACACATCTAATCCTACTGCTCCTTTGTCGTGGGTAAATTTAATGGCATTATTGAGCAAATTTATTAGAATTTGCTTCACTCTTACGGAGTCTCCCCAAAAAGTGTCTGGGCATTCTTCTGCAATAGAGAGTGATATATCAATGCTCTTTTTCATAGCAAGCTGCCTGACAAAGTTTATGCTTGTGCTGCACATATTTTCGAGTTTCAACTCCTCGAAATTCATTTCCATTTTGCCTGCTTCAATCTTGGATAAATCAAGTATATCATTTATCAGATTTAGCAAGTGCCCGCCGCTTTCTCTTATGGTTGTCAGTGCCCGCCTATGTTTTTCACTTTCGCTAAAGTCTTTGTGCTTGAGCAATATTTCTGATAACCCTAACACTGCATTAAGCGGAGTGCGTAGTTCGTGGCTCATATTGGCAAGGAACTCATCTTTTGTTCGGACCGCCCTTGATAGCTCAGCGTTTAGAGCGCTTAGTTCTTCAGTTCTTTCGAGTACTCTTTCGGCTAAATATTCTCTTTCCGATTGCAGAGCTTCTTCTATTTGTTTGCGATATATTGCGTTAGCGATTTGAGTGGATACGAATACCAAAATATCTTTTGCCGAGCTGTCGTATTTGACACTTTCGTCATAGCTCTGCACCGCAATAACGCCAATAGTTTTATTTTTTATTGTTCGCAAAGGCACTCCAAGCCAAGAGGTAGGATGAGTGCCGATGACTTTGCATTCTTCTGCTTTTTCAAGTCGGTGAATATCTTCAGAATCCAATAAATGGTAAGTCCCAGTACTAATCACATATTCAGTAAGTCCATTCGATAGCGGATAAGGTCCAAATTGCGATGCTACAGGGGAATCGAATTCGTCAACAAGATATGGGAATGATATTTCCTTTTTGCTGTCGTCGTAAATAGCGATGTAAAAGTTTTTGCAAGATATAAGCGATGAAACAGATTGGTGGATAAGCCGATAAAGTTCCTCGATTTTTTCTACTTTATAAGCGGCTTCGGATATTTTATAGACGGTCTGCTGCATCTTTTCAGCGACTTTTCTCGCTGTAATATCTTCCACTATACCTTCTATATATACGCTGTTTGTTTCGCTATCCGTTACAGCTTTGATTTTCTCTTGCATAAATATTTCGCCGCCGCTGCACTTGTGCCAAGTAGTTTCAAATTCGTTGAGGGTGCCACTTGCAAGCACTGCGTTGATTATTGCTTGCCTTTCGTTTTTGTCTACGGTTCCGCTTTCGTTAAGGTTCATCTGCTTTAAATTGCTGTAATTAGTGCACTCAAGCATTTTCGCTAATGCAGGGTTGGCGAGTATTATCCTGCCATCTAAAGCTATTCTATAGATACCAATAGGAATACTATTGAATAAATCTTTATACATTTGGCGGCTCTTTTTCAGAGCCTCCTCGGCGCGAGTGCGCTCTTGAATTTCTTGCTTTAAGTGAGCGGATCTTTTGTCTATAATACCTTCGAGTTCAAGATTGATACTCTTAATGTCATTTTCTAATTTTTTAAAATCAGAAATGTCGCGGCTGATGCCAATCAATCCAATGGGCTTGCCATCTTCATTCTTGAATGGCGTTTTGACTGTGTCAAAAAATACAGCATTGCCATCATAAGCAGTGAGCAATTGCTCCTCTTTGGTAGAAAAATCTACAGCTAATGCTTCTTTGTCGAATCGCAGTATTTCTACAACTTCGTCTGCTCTATATATATCGTGGTCTGTTTTCCCTATTATTTCATTTGGTGATTTATTGAAAAAGTTGCTAAAAGCCTTATTGCAATGAAGATACACTCCATTGACGTCCTTGATAAATATCAAATCTGGGACGGAATCGATTAAAGTTGCAAACAAGTCGGTTTGCATTCGGAGTTCTGTAGATTGCTCTCGCACTTGCCCTTCGAGCTTTAGATCTTCAGCCTTTAATAATTTCTCTGTAAGTTTGAACTTAGTTATTTCAGAAATAAAGACATTAAAACTAATAATTCTGCCGCTATCCATAGCTGGATTAATCGTAAAGTCATAATATTGCGTATCGCCGTTTATATCTATGCTATGCTCAAATCTAATAGTTTCGCCACGTGAAATCAGACTGACTTTTTCATCCCAACTTGCTGCTTGGTTAAACTTGAAAATTTGTGCAGCGCTAATGTCCGAAGATATATCAATTCCAGACACTGCTTTGACAATGCTTGCAAATTTACTATTGTATTGCTTTAGTCTGCCGTCTTCCGAAAAAATGCCTGTTGCGTAGTTCGAGTAATTTATTGCCGCGGCAAGGTTTGCTTCGGATTGCCTCAGCTTGGCGTCAGCCATCTTTTGCTCAGTTATATCACGCAGCGAGACGAGCAATAAATTTCGCCCTTTCTCTGAGAATGACGATAGGAGAATGTCGGTATGAATTAAGCCAGTTTTCTTGTTTAGATGCATCCATTCAAAGCGGTGCGTTCCGTTTTCGCAGGCAAGATTTATCATTTCTGCCGCTTTCTCTGCGGAGTGCCTGCCGTCGGGTTGAAACTCTGGCGAAAATTCGTAAGGAGGCTTCCCTATGATGTCGTCCATGCTGTCTAATCCATAAACTTCAAGAGCCATTTCATTGCAATCAGAGAACTTGCCGTCTTCTAAAAGGCAGATGGCATCGCCCGCTCTATCGAACAGTAATTTATAAAAACTTTCGGATTTATCTAATTCTCCGCTACGCTCTGTGCCTGCCGACTTCGCAATACTTTTTTTTACGTCCTGCAAATTAGATTTAAGCTCGCTAATTAAAGGCAATTTATCCTCTTCGCAAGCGTAGGCAAGTTTACCTAACAAATCTTCAATTTTGTCTATAGATATCATTTGTAAACCAATTTGTAGTAGAAACCGCTACAAAATAACAATATTTTTGTATGCTACTTTTACTTGGTAAAAAATTAAGAAATATTTATTTGAAAACAAAACCTAAAATAACTAAAATTAAAAAAAGTAAAATAAAAAGAATAATGCAATAGAAGGGGCTGTCTCATAAGGGTTCAGATGCATTATTTGGATTTAATCCCGAAGGGATTTGATGTTTGTAGAAAATAAGATTGCATACCCCAATTCGACTTCTACGGAGTCGTATAATTTTACCCCAATTCGACTTCTACGGAGTCGTATAAACCGCCGATTATTCATTACTACAAACATTTGAACCCTTTGGGTTCATTACAATTTGGCTTTCAGATGTCCTACACCTCGAAGGTGTAGGACATCTATTTTTACAGTCTGAATCAGGATTCTCAAGATTATATGATTTACAGGATAAGAAAGGAAGAGAATTGAATTGCATGCGAAAATAATCCCGGTAATCCTTTAATCCTGAGAATCGTGATTCAGACAAAAAAAGACAAGGTGGCATGCCCCCTTGCCTAAAGACATAGTCAGGTCAGAGTTCCTAATAAATTGTTCATAAAATAAGCGATGCTACTCAATATATACAAATCTCACTCCCAATAATATTTTTCACGATTTAGTCCGTGATATTCTGCTCAAAATTTCGTATATTTGCAATAACATTATTCAATAAAAATAAAATATAAAATGGCTTTAATAGGAAAAGA
>JAKIZN010000150.1 GCA_022708005.1 Bacteroidota bacterium
CCGCCATTAGTCGAATATTCCATAGTGCCGTAGTCGTTATTAGCAATAAGCGCGGCGTGGTGAAACGTAACGTAAATATCTTCGCTATTGGTAATAAACGGGAAAAACATAATTGTATCGCACTGCCCGTTCTCGTATTTTTTATTAGGTGAATTGGATAATGAATTTGGATAGCTTACAGATCTTTCATTGGTGGGCTGCCAATTCCCACCTATATAATACTTAGGCAAAACGGGGGCGTCAAACTGCTCTTCGTAAGTTGTAAGCGTCTGTATTGAATCAGAATATGCGATAAAATCTGCCGATTTTTTGCTCTCGTTACCAAAACTATCTTTTGCTATAATACTATATTTGAAATAGCCTTTTCGCGGAGCTAAATCTATGATTGTAAGCACTTTTCCAGAGTCTTCAGCAGCTATATTATAGGTTTTAATAAATTCTCCATCTCTATAAAGGTCGAATTTCTCTAAATTAAAAAGTGGAGTAAAATTATCAGCTCTTTTATTGGGAGCAAGCACAAATAGCGTTACGGCTAAATCGTTGCTGCCTTCAGATTTTAGCACAACGGGCGCAGCTGGTTCTTTGGCGCCGCCTGCATAAGAAGACGCGTATCGAGAATTGCTGTGATGTTTGCCATCAGCAGTAAAAATTTCATACTCGTAGCGGGCAAATGCCTCAAGCCCCGTATCCTCGAAAGAATTTATTCCACCATCGATAGCAGCAATAAACTCGCCATTTCGTGATATATTAATTTTGTAATATTCATCGAGTAATGGCTGCCCAAACGATCGCTCTGTCGGATTATCCCAAGTAAGCAAAAGAGTCTGAGGCTTTTCTGGCTGAATTTTAATGTTAAAGTTTTCGACAGGGAGCGGAGCTTTAGTATCGACAATAGCAGTAAATACATCGCTATCGACTATCGAAAGCACCGCGTTTCGCATATCTACCCAAGTAGGATATGCGATACCATCATAATAGGCGCAGCCGCTATAATCACCCGCAAAAGCATTGCCTCTGAACGGGTTTAACCTTAAATCACTCGATTGATCCGCCGCTTTCCTATCTGTCCAAGTTTCGCCACCATCTGAAGAATAGCTGATATAGCACTCTACCATTAAGTTTTCCGGGTCGTTTCGGCTGTCGAAATACATTATTACTAAATCGCCGCTAAATGGATCTATAGACATCCAGGGCCAGAATTGGTCATTAGTTGTATCGCTATGAACAATGATTGGCTCCGACCAAGTCTCGCCTTTATCGGTTGACCTTGAAAAATATATGTTTGGCACTTTATCCGCAGCCCAGCAGAGATATAAATTTCCCCGCCGCGGTCCGTCAGTAATATCGCAAACTATAACGGGATAGGCTTCTGCTCTGACCTTCTGCTTGACAGTATGCCTATAGCCTTGCCCTTCTATAAATGTGGTTGTGCCAAATATATTATACTTATGAATTAGTCGCGGCTCGGTAAATGTTTCGCCGCCGTCCATTGATTTGACAAATCCAACTGCATGCTCTATGCCGTGATTCCAAACTACATACAATTCGCCATCGGGTCCAGTGGTGGCTAGCGCAAAGCTTTGTCCAAAAGTGGTATCTTCGGAACTGCCCGCTACTCTATGGCTTATAGGTTTGGGAACGCTCCAAGTTTCGCCCGCATCAATTGATTTAGCTATTACAATCTGAGTTGCGGAGTCCCTTGGGGTTACCCTTTTCCAAGGGATATAAACATGTCCGAAATATGGCGACACTGGCGAGTTATCCACTTGAACGTAGTATTTGTCTTCAAATAGAGAATCGAGAGTTTGGACGCCTCTATGGGCAATCACTGGAATATGCGACTTCCAAGTTTTGCCTTCATCAGTTGTCTTTGCAATAAAAACTCCGTTTTCGCCTACTGATACGCTGAAAGAATCCACGGACTCTCCAAATCCACCATAGCATAAATAGCCTGTTCCGTCGAGTGCAAAATACACGCTTGGGTCATTTGATGATCGCCAATTTGGATAAGATTTCCCAAGATTAATATTTCTCCAGCTTTTCCCGCCGTCGTCTGATACATAGACCCAAGTGGAAGAAGTGCCACGATAATCTAC
Source organism: Bacteroidota bacterium (assembly GCA_022708005.1). Classification (GTDB taxonomy): domain Bacteria; phylum Bacteroidota; class Ignavibacteria; order Kapaibacteriales; family UBA2268; genus JAKIZN01. Next base: position 2,097 of record JAKIZN010000150.1, read on the forward strand.
AGCAGAAGCAATCAAATTTTTTGGATTTGTCGGATTGACTGCAATAGACGACTCATTTTGCATTTTATAGTATTCGCTAGATTCATCGTCGATAGTATTAACATTTAAAAATATAGCTGACTTGCTTTGTGGAGCTAAAATCGACGGCAACCCCTGCGGCTTGCTATATTGCCCGTCTAGCAAAGGGTGGGCTGATTCCATCAATCGCTGGTAGTGCTGCATTGCTTTTATCAATTCGCGCTTGCCCATTCTGTCGCCAGAAAACGCTTGATTTGCAACGAACAGCAACAAAAAAAACAGTAAAATGTTTCGCATGTTAATCCCCTTAACTTTTAAAATTAAAAATTATGTAAAGATAAGTTAATTATATGACTTTTGCAAATAATAATTGCAATTTAGTTAGGCTAAATGTAGTTATGACGCACAAAAGCTGCAGAAAAAACTGCGTAAGAAATAAGCAATATTTATAGGCTATACCATAATAAAATTATTGACTTAAAAAATAAAAAAATATGAATTGTGCAAAAAAATCTTTTGGATAAAATAATAGTTTTTTCCGATATTTGTATAATTATTTTTGAATTATTATTTGAAATGCAAATTATTGTTATGTATTATAAAGGTTTTCTTATGCTTAACCAAGTTAATTTATTAAAACTGTTCCTTGTGTCTTTGCAAATGCAATACAAAACTTACTATTTCGCTGTCATACCTACGCTAGCAAAAGTGTTTCCAATCGTGATGAACGATGATGAATTTGATGATGACGAAGATTTTGACGATGAAGAAGACGATTTTGACGATGAAGACTTCGATGACGAATTTGATTTTGGCGATGACGATGAAGACTTCGATGACGAATTTGATTTTGGCGATGACGACGAAGACTTCGACGACGAATTTGAGTTTGATGACGATGATGAGTTTGAGTTTGAAGAAGATGACTTTGACGATGATGAATTTGATGATGACGATGACATTTAGCTTTGTAAATATATAATACAAATTGCAGTGGGGGAGGTGTCGCAAAAGAACGTTCCCCATTTTTGCAAATTCTCGCTAAAAAGCATATTTTCGCTCTTGTTTATAGCTAGCTTTGCAATCGCAGCGTTCCACGCATGAAAGTTAATCGCGAACTAACAGCGCACTCACCAAAGCCACAGTATGAGAAAAATTATAACGATAGCCCTATCTTTGCTTGCTTTCGGCATGCTATCAGCTTATCAAGAGCCTGATTGGGACTCTATTGAAAATTTTTTAGAGGACAACTTTGCCGAAGAGGAAATTAGCTCCGCACTTGACCAAATTGAATACTACTTTCGCAATCCTATTAAAATAAAATTTGCTGCTCCCGACGCTCTATCCTATTTGCCAACAATTGATTTAGCTATTTCGCAAAAGATTATCGAGCGATTTCAAAGCAACCCGCAATTATCTTATGTCGGTCTGTTCGATTCGCTCAATCTCTCGAAATCGCAAGAGCAAATAATTTACTTTGCCACAAGCCTTGATACAACAGCGGTCGATAAGCAAAGCAAAAACTCGCTCAAATACTCGGCTCGCAGCGAGAATAGGTTAGAGGAAGTTCGTGGACTTAGAGAAGGCAAATACTTGGGCGATAGATACGATATTTTGCAAAAGTTTAATTACAAACATTCAAGCGGATTAGAAGCCAATGGCGTAGTTTGCAAGAATTTAGGCGAAATTCATTTGGCAGAATATTATAGTCTCGGAGCAAAATACCAAAGCGGCAACTTCAAAATCATAGTCGGCGATTATGCTCTCAATTCCGGATTTGGCAATGTGCTATGGCAACCATTTTCGATGAGCAAAGGCAGCGAACTTATATCAGCACCTATTAGTTACTCGAACTCGATGCGATTAAATAACTCCACTATGCTGCTGTCGCATTTTCGAGGCGCGGCTATTGAATACACACTACCGTTTGGCAGGCAATCTGTTAAGCTAATACCTTTTTATTCCAACATATTACGAGCCGCAACAGTCGATACTTCAAAAGGGATAGCAAGCTCTATCTATTCTGCCGGCTACTTTCGCACCCAAAGCGAGATTAGCAAAAAAGGCGCATTGCGAGAAATATCTTCGGGAGCAATAGCCGAACTCTCTGGCTCGCGATACAAAATTGGATTTGCATTGCTCAATATCGGCTATTCGATACCGATAAAAAGCTCATCTGGCTCGGCTATCGAAGGCAGCAGCTCTATGCTTGCAACAAGTTTTGCTATGCTTAATTTTGGCAAAATCACCTTCGGAGCGGAGCATTCTCGCAATCAAAAAAATGAGTTTGCTACAAAAATTGTCTATTCCTATCGCAGCAATCTTTTTTCCGCTTCGCTGCACTATCGCGATTATTCGGCAAAATTCCGCAGCCCTTACGGCTATAACTTTGGCGAAAGTGCCACCCCATCAAACGAGCAAGGGCTTTACTTCGGAATTTTATATAAAGTTGCGAAAGATGTTTCTATCGAAAGCTATTTTGATATATATCGCACCCATACCAGAACTTATACAGTCCAAATGCCCGTGAGCGGCAGGGATTGGTGCGGCAGAGCTTTCTTCGATAATACATTATTTGGCAATCTTATGCTAAAATTAAAATCCGAAACGAAGACCGACGGCTATAAAGCCAGCAGCAGTTCTGCTCAAACCATATTTGATATTACTCGTGATGAAATCAGGCTCGAAGCCAAGCGGAGCATATCGGAAAAAGTAGCTGCGCGGGCAAGGTTAGACTTTGCATACATTGACTTCGACAAGGTTAAGCCGGGCGAAGTCGGCTGGGCGGGATTTATCGAGTTGGAAT
>JAKIZN010000151.1 GCA_022708005.1 Bacteroidota bacterium
AAAGGAAGAAATTGAACAGTGGACAAAATAATCTTGTTAATCCTTTAATCCTGAGAATCGTGATTCAGACAAAAAGGCAAGTGGGCATGCCCCATTGTCTAAATAAACTGACGCAACCGTAGAGACGCAACATTTTGCGTATCTACAAAAATACAATATCACAAATAAAATACCATATAAGACAGCCCCATCTTAAAGCCCAACCTTTTCTTCCTGATACGCAGTCAATTAGAATTGCCTAATACATTATTTGGGATATAAAAAAACTGCCTGCCCTATAAGAGCAAGCAGTTTTTTTATTAATCAAAGCATTAAGGCTATTTTGCTTCTTCCATTTTTTCTAAAATAAAGAAGTTTACTTTATTAACCTCCTTTGCTGTGCCGAATAGAGCAATTTTTTTGCCTGCTAATGATGCAAAAGCCGAAGGCGAATAGATAAAATCATTTTGACTAACAACTATGTAATAATTGGAGTTATCGCCTTTGAAAACAATTAGTTCATCGTTTTTCATTGACTTGTTGAGAGCTTCAGCAGTAGCCAAAGGAGCATTATCGCCTTTGGTAGCCATATCAATGCTAACAAGTTCTCCAACAAGCGGCTTTTCTGTGAAGTCATTGGGATTGCCAACTTCTTCCAAAGCTTGTTCCATAGTCGGAGTTTCTTCGATTTGTTCTGGTTTTGGTTTTTCTTGGCAAGCGGAGAAAATAAGCACGCCCAAGAAAGCAAACATTAAGAGAGTTTTTTTCATTTATCTTTCCTTTAAATTATTCAACAGGTTGAATTTGTTTAGCGGTGATAACACCAAAACCATTTACGTATTTGATTTCGCCTGCAATGCCAAGATTTTTAACTTCAGCATATTTTGCAAGACTTTTGCCGTCGAACGCCTTTTTAGCGTTGTAAACTAAGTAAATATCGTCGCCCGATTTGAATGCTAATGGCTGTCCTTTTTTTACTAGATCTTCAGCTTCGGCTTTGGTAACCGATGGGTCTGCTTCCATAGCCAATTTTGTTAAGCTAATAACGCTACCGGTTATGTCAGCTTTAAACTGAGTTGTAGCTGCTTTTTGTGTCTTTGGAGCAGCCTTTGGAGTTTCGGCTACTGGTCTTGATTTCATTTCAGATTCTTGTGATCTCTTCCTAGTTTTCATTTGCGGTTCTTCTTGAGCGGTCATGCTTAAGTAGCCGAAAAACACGAGCATTGCAAACATCAATGTTATTTTTTTCATTATCTTTTATCCTCAAACTTAAAATCTAAATTATTGTTTAGCATAAGGAACGTTAGCTACAGTTTGGTACGATACTTTTAATTGAATGTAAGCATTCGCTCCTGAGCCTTGTAGAAAACCAGTTTGACCTCTAACGACCATTACTTTTGCGTAGTTCCAATTATTTGAGCCAGCTTCTTTTACTCTAACGATAAATACAAGCCCGTTTGAGGAGTTAAGTTCTTTTAGGTCATAAGGTTCAGCAGAGAATGTCATTTTGCTCAAATCACTTTTATCTGGTGCTGAGAGTGTAGGTAGGAAGATTGAGTTAAATGCGTCAGCTTCCCAGTATTCATCACTCATTTCAACTGTTGCTGTTGGGGCAGCAGTGCCAATGTTGATGCCAGCAGCAGGACCGAACATATATTTGCCGTTCCTATTATCAAAACCTAAGTGCCATTTAGCTTTGTCTGTGGCTTTTAACGTCATAGGTTTTTTGTTTGTAGCGTCATATAGCGACAAGCCAGAGCCGTTGGTTGATTCATAAACATACATTTTGATGTCTTCTGTTTCAAATCTTTGAGCAGGCGACCAAGTAACCGATGTCGAACCATTGCTTGTTTTGTTGTCTGTGTTAACTGCTTTTAGTGTAAATGTGTAAACAACGCCTGCTTCCAAGCCAGTTACTTCATAAGGTTGTGCTTTTGACAAAGATTTGGGTGCAATTGGATTGCCACCTGTGATAGTTAATTCATATCCAGCGAACCAAAGTGAATCTTCGCTGTCTGATTTGTCCCATCTTAGTAATACAGATGTTCCGCTTCCGGAAGTGGCTCTTAGCTTAGTTGGGGCTGCAGGGATTGGTTTGCCCGCTGATACTGGATTGTCGTCTTCTTCTTCGCAACCAACAAAGAAAAATGAGCTTAGTGCAAAAAACGCTAAAAGGCTTAGCAATTTGAATTTTTTCATTATAAAACTCCATAAAAAGTGAATAAAGCAAAAAATTATTTTCTTGTGTTCTAATTTGTCAATTTATTGACGCTTTTTTATTAATTTAAGTGTATCAAGACAACAAATTAGTCAAACAAATAAATTGATATTATGAATAACGAAATATTTAGAAAAGAGTTGCACAAGTTTGCAGATTGGATTGCAGATTATTATGAAAATATCGAGCAATATCCCGTAAAATCGCAAGTAGAGCCTAAGTCAATACTTAAGCAATTAGAAAAAATTGATAGCATGAAGCAAAGCGATATGGCAGAAATTTTCGCAGACTTCCAAAATATTTTATTGCCCGGCATAACGCATTGGCAGAGTCCGAATTTTTTTGCTTACTTCCCAGCTAACGCAAGCCCGCCGTCAGTGTTAGCCGAGATGGTAGCTTCGGCAATTGGCGCCCAATGTATGCTATGGGAAACCTCGCCAGCCGCTGCTGAACTTGAGGAATATACGATGAATCTATTGCGGGATATGATCGGCTTGCCAAAAGATTTTTCTGGAGTAATACAAGACACAGCTTCCACTGCCACTTTGACCTCGCTGCTCGTTGCAAGGGAAAGGAAAACAAATTTTGGCATAAACGACAAAGGCTTTGACGGCAAAACATTTAGAGTTTATTGCTCAACTGAAGCACATTCATCGATAGATAAAGCCGTAAAAATAGCTGGCTTCGGCAAGCAAAATTTAGTGAAAATCGAGACTGATGAAAATTTTGCGATGCGCTCAGGAAAGTTAGAAGAAGCTATTATCAAAGATATAGATAGCGGCTATATTCCTTTGGCGATAGTCTCGTCGCTCGGCACCACAAGCTCGACGGCGGTTGATCCACTCAGAAAAAATTCCGAAATAGCAAAAAAATATGACGTTTTTCATCATATTGATGCGGCGCTCGCGGGGACAGCGTTGATTCTTCCAGAAATAAGGCACATTGCCGATGGGTTTGATCTAGCGGATTCATTCGTATTTAATCCGCATAAATGGATGTTTACTAATTTCGATTGCTCCGCTTATTTTGTCAGAAATGCCGACGACTTGATAAAAACTTTTACTATCACTCCCGAATATCTGAAAACTAAGCAAGACGAAAAGGTAAATAATTATAGAGATTGGGGTATTCAATTGGGCAGGCGATTCCGTGCTCTTAAGCTGTGGTTTGTCATTCGCAGCTATGGGCTCGAAGGTCTGCAAAGTAAAATCAGGCAACACCTTAAACTCGCAAAAGAGTTTGAGCGGAAAATGTCGGAGGACCCAAGTTTTGAACTGCTCGCTCCCGTGCAATTTAACACCACTTGCTTTAGATATAAGCCAAACGGCTACTCTGGCGATTTAGATAAGCTAAACGAGCAGCTAATTGAGAAAATCAACGCAAGCGGGAAAATCTATATTTCGCATACAAAATTGAATGGGATATATACGCTGAGATTTGTTGTGGCACAAACTAACACAGAAGAGCGGCACGTATTGCAAGCATTCGATTTGATAAAAGAAATTGCAGGCGGGCTAATTTAGCCCGCACATTCCGCTTTGGCATCCGCCAGCGCAAGGACTTGCTGGCATTGGAGTTGAAAAAGTAGATGAGTTGACAATATTTGTCGAAGACATAACTTTTCGATATGCTTGCGAATTGCACGCAGGGCAAATAATGGCTCTTTCATCTTCTTTTGTCTTATGAAATACTTCATATTTTGTCCCGCAATCTTCGCACTTATACGCATAAGTAGGCATATTTTCATTCCAATAAAAATTATAACATATATCATACAATAGACGAAATTTATACGTTGCTATTATCTATCGCTATAATAATGATTGAAGTTTCAAATTTTCTTTTTATTTTGCAATATCGAAAAGAACGCAATGTCGAACTAATAAATAATTGTTATGAAACAGCTTAAAAATGAAGTAAAAAAAAGTAAGCAAATTGAGAAAAAAGTTAAATCTTTCGCTGAAATTGATATAAAATGGTGGGTAGCTTCAATAATATTTTTGCTGCTTACGGCTATATTTTTTGGCGAGCATTTGTTTGGCAAAGCATATTTTTGGGAAGATTTTGCTGAATACGTTTATCCCGTGCAGACTTTTGCGGCAAGGGAGTTTGCTAATGGCAACATACCTTTCTGGAATCCATTTTCATTTGTAGGCTCGCCGTTTATTGCTGATATTCAAGTTGGCTTTTTCTATCCGCTGAATAGGCTGCTATCCTTATTTGTTTCGGGTGATGGCACTTTACCAGTTGCGGCATTGCAGTTTTCTTTAATCATACATTTTTTCATTGCCCAAATTTCAATGTATTTTGCTGCGAAGCATTTCAAAATTTCGCCAATCGGTAGCATTATTTCGGCAATATCTTTTGCATTTTCGTTTCTATTAGTTTGCCATGTTATTCATCCGATGATTGTCATACATTTGTCGTGGTTCCCGCTTGTGCTGATGTTTTTGAGCAAGGGTATGAAGGAGGCTAATCCACGCTGCGGTATAATATCTGGCTTATTGCTTGGCATGATTATGCTGGCTGGGCATCCACAAATGACGCTGTATATAGCTCTATTCCTTGGGTTGTTTTTCTTATGGAATTTGATAGCCGACATCAAAAAAGGCGCTTTGAAAGAGTTGCCGATAGTGAAATATTTAGTTGCGAGCTTGATACCGTTTGTTATTGCACTTGGCTTGTTT
>JAKIZN010000152.1 GCA_022708005.1 Bacteroidota bacterium
GTTAGCGCCAAACTCGATATAATGTCTAAAGCAGCAAAAACTCCTTATGGTGCATCAGTGCAATATTTTGATGAATCGCTATATTCTAATATTTGGTTGCAAATACCGATTATCAGGAATAGATTTGCTCTTCGCCTTGACGCTAAAGGCTATATCACAGCGTTCAAGAATAAGCCCAGACCGTGGGAGCACAAAAGCGTATTTATGCCAATGGCAAGATTTATTGTAACATTTTAATTTGTTGATAAGTATAATTAAATAGAAAGAAAATTATGAAAAGATTTTTCGTAGCATTATTGGTAGCGGTTATTGCTTGCGGGACTTTTGCTAATGCTCAAACCGGAAGGATAACAAACGAGAAGGAAATTCTCGATTCGTTAACGACAATTGACCCAGAGATTATTAAATATTTCCCCCGTTGGAAAGTGTGCGAGCCAGACTTGCAGGTGCAGGTCTATCAAACATTCCTTTTTATGGGATTCCCTAAAAATGAATTAAGTGAACAAAATATAGAAATTTTGGCATCTCCGAAAGATTTTGATATTGACCCATTTGAGATATTGATGATAACTTGCGGCTCTGCCACAATAAACTCTGTCCAAATTGAGTATTTTATGGGCGATAAGTTAGTGCGTTTCCTATCGGGCGAATATATATATCAAGGTCCCGATAGAGGCTATCCGCATTACGACGCTGCCAAAAGGGACTATTGCTATAGCGATATACCGCAAGAAATGCCATTGCAGGCTTCGCAAGCTCAATTGATATTGGATTATATCAAACAGCCCACAAATACCAAGCAAGCCTTCTCTTTGTCATTATTCGAGCAGGCTGTGAAAATTGGGCAAACAGGATTCTGGCTACGCTCCACCATTGGCTCTGACCACATGGGCTATCATTTCTGGTCGGCGGGCGAAGCAAGTATCACTCTGCAAAGACCACTTTATATAAATAAAGATGTCGAAACACGCGCAGGCATCCCATACCTCATTAATGCCTATTTGGGTGGCTCTTATAGATTGACAAGCGGCATTGGCGGCAGCGATATGTTCGGTTGGGTGAAAGAAAGAACTTTGAACGGCGGACCGGGCGGGAAAATGGTTGCTGGATTTGATTTCTATATGCCATTCGAGCCAGCTTTAGGCGTGTCGTTTAAAGCAGAACTGCCTTTCAAAGAATTAAGCACAACTGGTATCGACAAAACTACTTATGGTTTTTATACTCCAGACATGAGTAATATCAGATTCAGAGACGGCGACCCAAGAGAAAATATAGAAATTTTGAAAGTTGCCCCAGTCAATCGCGGTTCTGGATATTTCTCTGTATTTTACCATTGGTGGCTAAACAAGCTGAATCCAGAAAACTATTTTAGATTTGACTTAGGTCTTGGATATTCAGAAGTTCGCGAAATGGCTTATTATGAATACCCGGGCTACGCTAACGTAACTATACAAGAGCTATCTGTATACAACGTTTTGGGGCTTCGCACTTATAAGCCAAAAGAGTTCGGCGATTGGATTTATGCAAAGGCAGAATATAGAAACCAAGCGGTTTATCCATTCGGCATGAGCCTGCAATATGCCAATCAAATTATGCTCGGCAAAGTATGGCTACCGCTATTTAGCGATTGGCTATATCTCGAAGCTAAATACGCTACTCCGCTCAGAGGTGCAAGACCTTATGAATCAAAGAACTTTTTCATGATTTCACCTCTTTTGAGATTGACTATATAGTGAGTTCGAGTGAACATATAAGCCCCGCTGCATATATTATTTATGCAGTAGGGGCATTTTTGTAGAATAAAATTTAACAGGAAAGATGCAGCTAGCTTGGAAGAAAATATTTAATTTGTTAATAATACCAATCGTATTTTTAAATGCCGCTATTCTGCTGCCACAAACCGACAAGCAGAATCAAGAGCAGAGGAAGGAAATACTAAAAGATGCGAAGGTAGAGGCAGCAAAGAAAGATATAGAAATTAGTGTTAGAAATGTTGAAATAACAAAGTTCCCAGAAATCCGCATTATTATCGAGGCTTATAATAGGCTTGGCGAACCGCTCGATACCTTGACTACCGATAACCTCTTCGTTTATGAAAGCAGCGTTCCCAAGAAAGTAATAAGCGTCGAAAAAATACCCGTTGCGGAAAATGTTAGCGTGGATTTCATTTTTTTGATTGATATTACTGGCTCTATGCAACCGTATATTAATCAAGTTAAAGATAATATTAATGAGTTTACGCGAGGGCTCTCCCAACGCGGTATAGATTATCGGCTCGGACTGATTTTGTTTGATGACGATATCAGCCGAGTGTTTAAGCCAACGAATAAGACCCCAGACTTTATCGGCTGGCTGGCTCCAGTCAGAGCTTTCGGCGGCGGAGACGAAAAAGAAAATGCACTCGAAGCACTTAACGAAGCATGCAATTTCAAATTCCGCCCTGAGGCTACAAGGTGCGTTGTATTGGTAACCGATGCGCCGTATCATCAAGCAGGCGAAAGTGGGCAAGGCACCACACGCCACACTACCCAAACAATCATAGATAAACTCGTCCAAAACGAAATTAGGGTGTTTAGCATAGTGCCGCCGAGACTAAAAAATTATCAAACAATATCGAAAGCCACACGCGGCAATTATTTTGATTTAGATTTCCCATTTTCGACTATATTAGATAACTTCTCCAAGCAATTAACTAATTTATTTATATTGACTTATAGGTCTGACGAATCAGTGGTGCCCGATTCTATTGAAATCGCTTTGTTCAATCCGGAGCAAAGCCGTTTGATAAGGAAGATTATACCGATTTTGGAACTTGGCAGAAAGTTAATTATTGAAAACTTGCTGTTTCAAACAGCGAAGTATGAACTCCCCGATAATGTGGAAGAGTTAAACATATTGGCTGATTTTATGCTCAATAAGCCAAACGTAACAATTGTCATAGAAGGACACACTGACAACGTCGGCAGCGACGCACTGAACAACTTCCTATCTACAAAGCGGGCTGAAAGCGTTATGAGCTATTTAATCAAAAAAGGAGTAGCGCAGGAGCGAATGTCGGTTATAGGATATGGCAAGAAAAAGCCTATAGCAAGTAATAAAAATGAGTTCGGAAGGCAGCTCAACCGCAGGACTGAAATTGTTATAGTATCTAAATAATTCAAAGCCTTCCGATAGCTCGGAGGGCTTTTTACAAAAATTCAATGAGTAAGAAAATTAAAATTATGATTGCAGCAGGCGGCACAGGCGGGCATTTGTTCCCAGCCGTTGCCGTTGCAGAGCAACTCAGCTTGCTAACAAATGATATGTGCGAATTTCATTTTGTTGGTACAGAAGGCAAAATTGAGTCCCGCGTAGTCCCACAGCTTGGCTATAGCTTGCATAAAATCAAGTTGGGCGGGCTTACAAAGTCTATCAAAGCTTTGCTGCTGCCGACGCAGATTATAGGGGCAGTGGCGAAGTGCAGAAGTATTATTTCGCAAAATGATATTAAGGCTGTCGTTGCCGCGGGTGCGTATTTAAGCTATCCGCCGGGAGTGGCTGCAGCGATGGAAAAAGTGCCGCTTGTGCTGATGGAGTCAAATGTTAATCCGGGCAAAAGCATAAGAATGCTTGCTAATCGGGCATCGAGAATTATCACAGCGTTCGAGGAAAGCCGCGGTTATTTTTCGGACAAGTTGCAAAGCAAATTGCGACCGTTCGGCAATCCTGTGCGAGGTAGCATCTTGAACATTCCAGCGAAGCAAGCAGCTAAATCTTCGCTTAATATCCCACTTGATAAAAAGGCTATCTTCATATTTGGAGGCAGTTTGGGGGCAAGGTCGATTAATAATGCAGTTGCCAGCAATATAGATTTTCTTGCAAATAGCGGGCATTATATATTTTGGCAGACGGGCAGAAATTTTTTATACGATAAGGAGTTGCCGAGCAACATTCGCTCTATGCAGTTTATTGATGATATGGCTACGTATTACGCCGCATCGGAGCTGATAATAGCTCGCTCTGGGGCTACCACAGTTGCCGAAATATGTATTGCGGGCAAGCCTTCCTTGCTTGTGCCGTTGCCGTCGGCTTCAAATAATGAGCAGTTGCACAATGCAAAAGTATTAGAAAATAAAAATGCTGCTATAACCGTTTTAGATAATGAAATTGGCAATGCTTTGCCCAAACTGATTTCAGAATTGATTGCCGACGAAAGCAGGCTTGAGCAAATGGGCGACGCGGCGAAGTCGCTTGCCAAGCCAAATGCAGCTAAGCAAACGGCGATTGAAATTTTGGAACTGATAAATTTTTGACGTGATTTTATGGATAACAACGAACATATCGCAGAAAAACATTTTTTGCAACGCCTTGATTTTTATTATCAGACAACTGCTATATATTCAATTGTATTGCTCGCATATAGTTTGCTAAAAGGCACTATCGAAGGCGGGAAAGTAACAATTAGCATTATAGATCCAATATCAATTTTGCTCGCAATATTTATTATAGGCACTTTAATTTCACTCGCTTATAATTTATCTAAACGGCGAGAAATTATTATTGGCAGCGACTATATCATATTTAGAGCAGGCAAAAAGCGAAAAAAATATCTCATTTCAGAAATTGAAAAAATAAGCATCACAGTTGATAGAGCAGTGCGGTTTCGCTCCAAATTCAGAATGGTGTTGATAAAAGTGCCATCAAGAAAGCGGGCGGTATGGATAAGGCTTACATCTTACCACAACGACAAAGAATTAGCAGAAGCAATGATAGAGCTAAAAAGGCAAGTTGGGCGGCAGTGAGCAGCAGCCCATCGCTTAAAGGAGAACGTCGAAATTGTCGAAAAATTTATCGTTAAAGCA
>JAKIZN010000153.1 GCA_022708005.1 Bacteroidota bacterium
CTTTTGATTTTAAAGCGAAAAAATTGTAAATTGTATATTCGTTTTTTAGAAAATTGTTGATTTTAACGAGGAAAAGATGAAGCAATTGGTTTTATTAACAGCGGTTATCTTGCTATTGAGTTCGCCCGATAGTGCTATCGCCCAAAAGAAACAAGCCCCAGATAAAGATAAAACTGTGCTGGCAACCGTTGGGAAGGAAAGCATAACCTACAAGCAACTCGAGCAAGCCTTTCAAAAAAATATGAACCGCCGTAATGTAAAATTATCAGATATTCCGAAAGATAGCATAATTGAGTTCCTCAATTTATACATTAATTACAGATTAAAAGTAAATGACGCTCTCGGCAGAGGCTTCAATAAAGACTCCGCTGTAATTGACGACATAGAGCAGAATAGGAAAATATTAGCTGAATCTTTTTACTACGAAAAAAAATTGACCGAGCCATACGTAGAGCAATGGCTTGCGAGACGAGGAAAAGAATATAAAATAGCTATAATTGTTACGACATTTAGCAGTGAGAGCGATACAACCGAAGCATATAAAAAAATAAATGACGCCATCTCTTCCATAAAAGATGGAATGACTTTTGAGCAGGCAGCAGAAACATTTTCTGATGACCCAGAAACTGGTCGCTTGGGCGGAGTTGTTTCAAATTATATCTCAGCGGGCAGAGTTAATAGAACATTAGAAGATGCTATCTATGCCTTGAAGAAAGGCGAATACACCAAAGATTATGTCAGAACGCACTTTGGCTATTTCTTGATAAAAATTTTAGAAGAGCAACCACGAAAATATTATAAACTTCGCTCCATAATTTTAGAAAATCAGTCGCAAGATGTGAGTGAAGAAGACTATAAAAAGTCATTGGATAGTTTAGTTAAGCTCGCTCGTAGCGGCAAGGTTCCATTTGCTACTTTAGCAAAAGAGCATAGCTTGGACACCAAAACAGCTCCCAACGGTGGCGAATTCAGCGGCTATTATACTCGCTCCACAGGGGTTGGCGGTTCAAATGAAACCCTCGTTTCGTCAATCGAAGATGCTATATATAAGTGCAAAGCAGGCGAAGTTACAGACCCAATTCAAATGCAAAATGCTTTCTATATCTTCAAAGTTGATTCTATTTTGCCAATAGACCTTGTAGCAGAAAGAGAAGAGATGAAAACCTTATATAAAAGATTGTATTACAATGAAGATAAAAAGTCGCTATTAAATAGACTAGCGAAGGAAGAATATGGCTTCGCTATCAACAATAGTGTGCTGGCAGAGTTGGTTGCTAAATTCGATACCACTAAAACAACGCTCGACTCGGCTTGGGCTGATGGCGTCGATAAAAATATTCGCAGCAAATCCATTTATACATTAAACAAAGAAAATATCTCGGTTGATAGCTTTTTAAATACTTTGGGCACTCGTCCAGAATACCGTGGAAATCCTTTAACAGCCGATGGTTTCACAAGGGCAATAGATAAAATGATTGAGCCTAAAGTATTCGATTTAGCTACAAAAAATCTCGAAAAGGAATATCCAGAATTTTCAGATTTAGTTAGAGAGTTTCGCGACGGTATACTACTATTTAAAGTAGAAGCTATAGAAGTTTGGGATAAAATGAAATTTGATAGCACACTCGCTAGAAAATTTTATGACACCACTTCTGCGGAACTAATTCGCCCCGATATGTATGATATAAGCGAAATATACAGTTTGAACGAGACAGATGCGAAGTCGCTTTATGAAAAACTTATGTTGGACAAATCCCAATTTGATAAAATTGCAAATGAGAGTACTCAGCGGCTTGGGATGCGGGCAAAGGACGGTCATTATGGGCTTCTGCCGTCTGATAAAAACGCATTAGCAAAATTAGCAAAAGAGAATAACCTTAAGGAAGGCGATATATCTGCTCCGCTTTCGGTGGATCAAGGCTTTTCAATTATCAAAGTAAATAAAATTGAGCTTTCTCGTCGCAAGACATTCGAAGAAGCCATTCCAGATATAGCTCCACGCGTGCAGGATTTGGTGCAAAAGAACCTAACTGACGCTTGGTTAGATAGCTTGAGAAAGCAATATCCAGTGAAGATTGACAGCAAAGCTATATCAAATCTGAAATAACGACTACCATAATAAAGCCAAACTGCCCGCAAAAAACGGGCAGTTTTTTTATATGCCGCGGAGCCGCCCATAAACTTATGCTTGATTAAAATATAAATAAATCTTAATCGTATGCTTTTCTGATGTAACGCATTAGTTTCCTTAATACACATATATTTAATAGAGGTAGCTTTATGGACTTTTTACTAACTGAAGAGCAGTTAATGCTTAAAGAAATGGTTGAAAAATTCGCTAAGGATAAGATATTACCCGTAGCTAGCGAAAACGAACGTAACCATCTTTTCCCAACGGAAATTATCAAAGAGGCTGGAGAATTAGGTTTGATGGGCGTCGCATACCCAACAGAATACGGCGGCGCTGGAATGGACTTTGTTTCATACTTCCTCGCTGTGGAAGCCGTTTCGCGATATTGCGCTTCGACTGGAGTGATCATCTCGGCGCACTCTTCGCTTGTGTGCGATCCAATTTTTAATTTCGGCACAGAGGAGCAAAAGCAAAAATATTTGCCCGGGCTGCTTTCAGGTCAAAAAATAGGTAGCTTTTCGCTGACAGAATCAGGGGCTGGCTCTGACGCTGGTGCAACAAAGACTACAGCCAAATTTGTCGATGGCAGATGGCTGCTCAACGGCTCCAAAATTTTTGCTACAAATGGCAAAGAAGCCGATGTTTTCATATTGCTCGCCTCGACTGAACCCGAAAAAAAGACAAGAGGCGTTACAGCTTTTATCGTCGAAAAAGATACGCCCGGATACAGCATTGGCAAAGTTGAGCGAAAGCTCGGCATCAGGTCTTCATCTACTGCCGAAATTGTATTAGAAAACGTTGAATTGCCAGCCGAAAATATGCTTGGCGAGCTAAATCAGGGCTTCAAAATATCGATGATTACATTGGACGGCGGGAGGCTTGGAATAGCTTCGCAAGCATTAGGCATAGCCCGCGCTTCGTTAGAAGATTCAGTAAAATACAGCAAAGAGCGATATCAATTCGACCAGCCTATCGCTAATTTTCAGGCTATCCAATGGATGCTTGCCGATATGAAAACAGAGTATGATGCTGCGTGGCTGCTGACTTACAGAGCTTCTTTGATGAAAGACAAAAAAATGAACTACTCGGCTGCTGCAGCTATGGCTAAATTGAAGTCTTCCGAAGTGGCTATGGACGCTGCCCGCAAAGCTATACAAATCCACGGCGGATATGGCTATACCGAAGATTTTAACGTAGAAAGGTACTATCGCGATGCAAAAATCACAGAAATTTACGAAGGCACAAGCGAAATTCAGAGGCTTGTAATCGCAAGAGATTTATTGAAGTAATAAGGAATCACTAAATATGCCAATTAGACTTGTTACGGCTGCCGCTTTGTTCGATGGGCACGACGTATCTATTAATGTATTTAGACGGTTATTGCAAAAGCGCGGCGCCGAAGTAATTCATTTGGGGCACAACCGATCAGTTTTCGAGGTGGTTAAAACTGCTATCGAAGAAGACGCAGACGCTATATTGATTAGCTCTTATCAAGGCGGACATAATGAATATTTTAGATATGTCATCGATAAACTTAAAGAAGCTGGCAGCGACGATATTATGGTATTTGGCGGTGGCGGCGGAGTTATATTGCCATCTGAGATTGAAGAGCTTCAGCGGTATGGAGTTGAGCGAATTTACCACGCATCTGACGGGCAAAAAATCGGTATAGACGGTATTGCCGACGATATTGTGGCGAGGATAAAAGCAAACAACAAAGCGTCGCAAAATTATAATCTATACGACGAAAATTTTAGCGTCAAGCATTTAGCAAAGCAAATTTCCGCCGTCGAAAATATTGCCCAAAATAGCGATGAATTACAGCGATTAAGGAATCATTTTCAAGCAAAGGATCGCAAAAATTCAATTGTAATCGGATTTACCGGCACTGGCGGTAGCGGCAAAAGTTCAATTATTGATGAAGTTATCGGAAGGCTGTCAAGCTATACAAAATCAGCGAAAATAGCTGTACTAGCCGTCGATCCGACTAAAAGCCGCTCGCAAGGGGCGTTGCTCGGCGATAGGATTCGCTATAATCAAATTTACGGCGATAGAGTATATTTCCGCAGTTTTGCAACAAGGCAAAATGAAAATGAGCTATCAGCCTCGATTGAAGACGCGATACGCGTGCTGAAAACTTACGATTATGAATTAATATTTGTGGAAACAAGCGGTATAGGGCAGGCAAACAGTAAAGTTTCCGAAATAAGCGATATATCAGTTTACGTAATGACCGCAGAATTTGGCGCTCCCACTCAATTAGAAAAAATTGATATGCTCGATATTGCCGATTTTGTTTTAATCAATAAATTTGAAAAGCCCGGCTCGGAAGATGCTCTGCGAGAGGTTTCTATACATTATTTACGGACAAAAAATATTCGTCCCGACAAAAGTAAGAAATTGGAAGAATTGAATCTGCCAATTTATCCGACAAGTTCCAACAAGTTCAATAATTCCGGTATAAATAGATTTTTCAAGGATTTACTCGATACCTTAAAAAATAAATTTGGCAAAGAAATAAGCGTCGATAGCTCAACATTTGACTTGCTTGATACTTCTTTTAAAGTAGAGCAAAGTCTGATAAGCCATAAAAGAATCAATTACTTATCCGATATTTCTCAAACGGTTAGAGACTATAGAGCCAATGCCCAAAGCCAAGCAGAAATTGCCGATAAAATGTATTCGCTAAAAAAAGTAGC
>JAKIZN010000154.1 GCA_022708005.1 Bacteroidota bacterium
CTTTCTGCTATAAGTCTTTTTAGTGGAGTTTTTGATTGCTTCGATAGCTTGCTCGCGTGGGAAAACGCCAGATATAGCAAAGAAACATACTTGCATCACAGTATTAATGCGTCTGCCCATTCCGCTATTTTCGGCTACCTTTTGAGCGTCAATAACAAATAATTTTATCTTCTTTTCAATTATTGCTTTTTGTTGCGAAACTGGAATAGTGCCCCATACTTCATTTGCAGGATATGGAGTATTAATCAAGAAAGTGCCGCCCGGCATTAACTTCGATACGAAGTCAGTTTTTTCGAGGAATACAGTTTGGTGGCAAGCAATGAAGTTGGCTCGCGATACTAAATAAGGCGAGCGGATTGGGTCTGGACCAAATCGCAAGTGCGATACCGTCATTGTGCCAGCTTTCTTTGAGTCGTAAACGAAGTAGCCTTGTGCGTAATATGGCGTTTCGTCGCCGATGATTTTGATTGAATTTTTGTTTGCGCCAACTGTGCCGTCGGAGCCTAATCCGTAAAACAATCCGCGGAATACTTTTTCGGATTCTATATCGAATGTTTCATCATAATCTAAACTTGTAAAGGTAACGTCGTCATTGATACCCACTGTAAAGTGGTTTTTCGATTGCTCGAGTTTAGCGTTATCGAATACGGCTTTAACCATAGCAGGAGTAAATTCTTTGGAGCTTAGTCCATAGCGACCAGAAAGAATTTTTGGTAAGGTTTTGATATTGCCCCAGCCGTTGGTCAATCCTTCGTGTATAGCGGCGATAACGTCAGAGTATAATGGGTCGCCAATTGCACCGGGCTCTTTCGTTCTATCGAGCACAGAAATAGTTTTGCAAGTAGCGGGAATAGCTTCCATAAATCGCTTAACGTCAAATGGGCGATATAAGCGAACTTTGATAACGCCAGTTTTTTCGCCTCTTTCGTTTAGGTATTGGCATGTATCTTGAACGGTTTCGCCAGCGGAAGCAATTATAACGACAATATGCTCTGCGTTTGGATCGCCTTCATATTGGAAAATCTTATACTGTCTGCCAGTTAATTTAGCAAACTTATCCATTTGCTGCTGAACTATGTCTGGGCAAGCGGCGTAGTATTTATTGTTTGTTTCGCGATTTTGGAAGAATACGTCTGGATTTTGAGCTGTGCCGCGAATAACTGGTCTCTCAGGCGATAGCGAACGCAGTCTGTGCTGATTTACTAAATCGTCGGAAATCATTTCTCTCATTATAGCATCTGGCAACACCTCAATTTTAGCAACTTCGTGAGAAGTTCTAAAACCGTCGAAGAAATGCAAGAATGGCACTCTCGATTCAAGTGTAGACGCTTGGGCTATAAGCACAAAGTCCATAACTTCTTGGACAGATGCCGATGCCAAGAATGCAAATCCTGTGGAGCGAGCGGTCATAACGTCGCTATGGTCGCCAAAAATAGATAGAGCGTGAGCCGCTATCGAGCGAGCAGTGATATTAAACACCGTCGAAGTGAGTTCGCCGGCAATTTTAAACATATTTGGAATTTTTAACAATAAACCTTGCGACGCAGTAAAGGTAGTAGTAAGCGCACCTGCTTGCAAAGAACCGTGAACTGCACCAGCAGCACCGGCTTCGCTTTGCATTTCACAAACTGTTGGGACGTTGCCCCAAATATTCTTCAAACCTTTTGACGCCCATTCATCTGCCCACTCGCCCATATTGGACGACGGGGTAATAGGATATATGGCGCACACTTCATTAACACGATACGCAACATAAGCAGCGGCTTCGTTGCCATCAATCGTAGCGAATACTTTTTCTTGCATTAATAATACCCCTTTTCTTTATTGAAAATGCTTTTCTACTTTTATTTATATACTTTTTCAAATTTACAAAATTTCAATTCTGCAAGATAATAAAGAATTTTTAATATTGCGAGTGATTTTTCACTTTTTAACTATTAAATTAGCAAACTAAATAAATAATAATTTTTTAGCCAACACTAATAATTATAATAAGTTACAAAGAGTATTGAGTTTGTGAATTTTTTAATATTTAGTTAATGTCTTTTTAATGTAATTTGCAAATGCCGCTTCTAAACTGCGAAAAAGAAATTAAATCGTAAGGCATTTTATGGTTAATTTTAAATCGCCGAGTTATCCCAAAACTTTCCTAATCAATTGTTTTGCATAATCCTAAAAAAATCATTACTTTTGCAATTATTAAAATTAGATATGCGTGCAAAATGCTTACAAAATATGGGATTGATAATGTAGTAGTAATGCTAATAGTTGGGGTTGCGCTGATTTTATCTCTTTGGTATTTGCCGCAACGATGGCTATCGATACCTATTGCGGCTCTTGGTTTGTTGCTTGTATTGTTTGCATTTTGGTTCTTTCGCGATCCAGATAGGACTACGCCTTCGGAAGCGCTGGAAGATAGTTCAATTGTCATTGCTCCTGCCGATGGGCGAGTGGTTGAAATTATCGAAGAGCCAGAAAATTATTATATGAAGGAGACTGTTCGCCGAGTTAGCATATTTTTATCGCCTTTAGATGTCCATGTGAATAGGTCGCCCGTTAGCGGAAAGGTAGAATTTTATCATTATAATCCGGGCAAATATTTAGTTGCCTATCATCCAAAATCTTCCGACGAAAATGAGCAATCTCGAATTGGAGTTATGACTGATTATGGCAAAATTTTATTTAAGCAAATTGTGGGAATAGTGGCGAGGCGATTAGTGTGCGAACTGAAAGTTGGCGATAGCGTAAAAGTTGGCGATAAATTTGGTATGATGAAATTCGGCTCGCGAATGGACGTCATGCTTCCTTTGGATGCGGCTATAAAGGTAAAAGTTGGCGATAGAGTGGTCGCTGGCGAATCTGAAATTGCTCGATTAAGCAAAAAAATATGAAAATACGAATAACAAGGTCAATTGTTCCAAATTTATTGACACTCGGCAATATTTTTTCTGGATTTACCGCTATAATATACATAGCGGATAAGAATTTTATTGCTGGGGCTGCTTTTATACTATTAGCGGCTGTATTCGATATGTTGGACGGCATAACTGCGAGACTTATCAACGCAGCAAGCGAATTAGGAGCGGAGCTTGACTCGCTTTGCGATGCGGTGTCTTTTGGGGTAGCGCCTTCGTTTATGCTGTATAAAGCGTATTTTTATCAGTTCGGCGATATAGGTATCCTATTTGCTTCTCTGCCTGCTTTGGCTGGAGTGCTTAGGCTCGCAAGGTTCAACGTGCTGCTCTCTACTTTTGAAGATAAGCTATATTTCAGGGGTATGCCAATACCTGCTGCGGCTTTGACTATTGTTTCATACATAATCTTTTGGCACTATACTGAGCTTATAGGATCGCCCTATAAAGCAATTGCGACTTTTTCCGTGTCCATTCTCACGTCGCTTGCAATGGTGTCTAACGTTAAGTTCGATAACCTTCCGCGGCCCACAAAACGTGCGTTCCAAGAAAGACCGTTTGTGTTTGTTATTTTCTTTGCAGTGATAATTGGCTCGCTGGCTTCGCGGGGAATGTTGGTATTTCCATTTATGCTTTTCTATATAATTGCAAGTTCAGTTCGGCACTTCTTCAGATGGCTAAAAGAAAAATCTATCACTGTCGATGAATTTGACGAGATTGAAGAAGAGGATTTGGAGTAGTAGCAGTTGCAGAGCTATCCAATTTTAATTCCAAATAGTTCAATAGAAACTTTTCAATTGTCTATTAGCATTTCTCCAGATGTCCTACACCTCGCGAGGTGTAGGACATCTTAAAGCCTAACATTTACTTACAGATAGGCAGTCAGTTAGAGTTCCTATTGTATTATTTGGATTAATTATACCTATTTTTTCCTTATCTTTGCAATCGGTAAAAAAACTTAAAAGCAAGGTGTTAATATGAGCAATAATATAAAGCCAGAATGGCAACCCGAGAACGCTGGCGAAGAGTTTGCATCGTTTGTGATGCCCGGGATTAGCGGCGTTTCCAAAAGAACTAAAGTTAGACCAAAAAGAAAATCGCTAGAAATAGATGATTATGTAAATGGAATATTAAACAAGAACTTAACTATATTATCCAAAGCTATCACATTAGCCGAAAGCAACTCCAACGAACATATTAACAAAGCACAAGAAGTTTTAAAAAAGATAATACCTCACTCAGGTAAATCCATAAGGGTAGGCGTAACAGGTTCGCCCGGTGCGGGCAAGAGCACATTTATCGAATCATTCGGCACGTTTTTATGCGGCATGGGGCTTAAAGTTGCGGTATTAGCAATAGATCCAAGCAGCGTTTTAACCAAAGGCTCTATACTTGGCGACAAGACGCGAATGGAGCTGCTTTCGCGAGAGCCTAACGCTTTTATACGTCCATCGCCATCGGGCGGAACGCTTGGCGGAGTGGCTCGAAAGACGCGAGAGACGATATTGATTTGCGAAGCTGCAGGCTATGACGTTATTTTGATTGAAACTGTCGGAGTGGGGCAAAGCGAAATTACAGTTCGCTCAATGGTGGATTTCTTTATGTTGGTGCTTACTCCCGGTTCTGGTGATGAACTGCAAGGTATAAAAAAAGGTGTTGTCGAGCTTGCGGATATGTTAGTTGTGAACAAGGCTGACGGCGATAACGTGCAAAGGGCAAACCTTACCAAGCACCAATATTCAATGGCGCTACAAATGCTGCAACCTGCCACAGAAGGCTGGAAAACTCCAGCACTTACAGCTTCTGCAATTAGTGGGAAAGGCAATACTGAAATTTGGGCAGAAATAAATCGATTTGTAGAAGTAACAAAGCGCTCAGGCGTATTTAGCAATAGACGCAATGCGCAG
>JAKIZN010000155.1 GCA_022708005.1 Bacteroidota bacterium
TTTGCGAAATTTATACGCTTATTGCTTCGATAAAACCTAAAGTTATTTTTGCTGATAGCTAAACGCTTTAAAAGATTTATAGTTGGCTCGGAAGATGCAATATCGATAACAACTATTTCAAATTTATATCTAGAGCCGACAGAATGTATTGAATTTATTAGAGATTGCAGCGAATTTGGGTTATTATGCGTTAAAATAATAATTGAAACTAACTTTTCGCTTTGCTTAACGTCGCTCGCTTGACTATCCGAATGAACCGATGCGGCTAAATTTTCTTCGGCAGGCGTTTCAACTGCTTCAACCTCTCCCGAGATAGCTTTTAGCTTGCTGTAAAGTCGCAGAGCTTCAGCATCATATCGATATATATTCAAAGCACTTACTATGCTGCTGAGCGAACTTTTAATATTGTCTATAGCATAATATGCGTTAGCCAATGTTTTGAAAACATCAAAATCTTGGACTCCTTTTGCGACAAGCCTTTCAAGCATAGATATAGCTTGCGAAATAGAGTTTTGGTTGAGCATCAGCAGTTTAGCGAGCAATACTATCGCCTCGATGTCGTTCGGATTTGCCCGCAAATAATTCGATATTTCGGCTGTCGCCTTTTGCACTTCGCCACTTTCAAAATAAGCCTTTGCCAGCACCTTATATATTTCTAAATTATCTTTATTGATTTTTAGCGAATCATTTAGAAAAATGGCACTATCTTTAAACATTTTTTTGTCAAAAGCTAATTTTCCTAAACATTGCAAAGCTTCGTAATCCTTTGTTCTATCGAGTATCGGCTTGAGTTCATCTAAAACACTGTTGAGCAAAGGCTCGATTTCTGGCTTATGGGTTAGCTCGACTAATATTTTAAGCGACGAGATTTAATACTTTTTTACTTCAGATAGCCCGTCAGTTTCTTTATAATTTCTATATAAATCATATAAATACATAGCTTTGGAGTGCAATATAATTTCATCTACTTGCCTATTGAACAAGCCTAATATTGCGTCTTGCGTTTTCAAATGCAAGTTATGCCGTTCTTTCAATGGCTTGCTCGCCCAAACGCTGCCTCTATGCTCCCTATATACAGCCATAACTTCATTAATAAAATAAATATCGCCTTTGGAAGCATTGAGCAGATGCACTGCATAATCCCGAGCTGGTATATTTCTGAGTATCTCGTTCTGAGGCTCAAATAAATTATTTCTAAACATTACTGATGGCGCATGAATAAAATTAATATACGCCAAATCGTAAATCGTGGAAACAGTCTTTTGGTGCGGATTAGATATAATTGGCGGCAAATTTTCGGTTTCGTTTATAATTTTTACTTTGTGGAAACAAATAGAAATATCCTCGCGACGCTCTAAAATATCCACCTGCTTTTGCAGTTTATATGGGTCAGTCCAATAATCATCGCCATCGCACCACGCTATGTATTTGCCGCGGTAAGCTGCAATAGTCCGCTCGCCATTAAGGTGCGCCCCAAGATTAGTTTCGCTCTCTATTAAGTTTATCAAATTTGGATATTTAGCTTTGTAATCGCGGCATATTTCGCGAGTCCTATCTGTCGAGCAATCTTCGCCGATAATCACCTCAAAAGGAAAATCTGTTTTTTGACTTACGATGCCTTCCAGGCATTCTGCAATATACTTCTCGTGATTATAAGCGAGCACTCTGACGCTCACCAACGGATTTTTGACCAATTCATTCATATTATTCCACCTTTTTAATAAATCTTGCGGGGTTGCCAACCCAAATTTCGCCTTCGCCGATATTATCGAGCACCACAGCGCCCATGCCAATAGTTGCATAATTGCCAATTTCTGCAAATTCTCTAATGCAGGAGTTCAAGCTAACCGTAACGGCTTTGCCAAATTTCAAATATGCTCCCGTGCAACAATTAGCCGCAAAAAAGCAATAATCGTCAATGACATTATTATGTCCGATAGTCGCTCCGACCATTACTCTACAGCCTTTGCCAAACTTTGTTCCCGAAGAAACTGAAACGTTGGGCATTATAACGCATCCGGGCGATAGCTCTACATTAGGCGCAACATAAGCGAGCGGATGAACAAAAGTAGCAAGCCTATCGTCTGGAATATTCAGATTCTCGAATATTGCGATACGCTCTTTTTGTCCTCCAATTTTAAAAATTGTGTTAATAAAATAATATCCTTCATCAATCAGCTTATCAATGTCGCCCAGACCGCCAACTACGGGAAAGCCCTCGATTTCCGTTACTCCGTCTCTATCGTTAATGAATCCAGCGACGGCGTATTCGGTATATCCACGCTTGCGGGCGTCTTCTATCGCCCACGCAATCACAGAGCCATTGCCCAGACCGCCCATTATTAACACTTTTTTCATAAACATAGCTTTTATATTAATTCATAATTTTTTATCAGTTCGCCGATTCTATCGGGCGAATTATGCATCGCAACATCGATAATCGAGTAAAACGATACATAATCATCTTTTGCAAAATTTTCAGTTAAAGTAGTTTTCAAAAATTTCAGTTCAATTCCGCTTGAGGCAAATTCCTGCTTGCTGTAAAGCTGCATACCGCCAATTGCGTTGATATAAATGCTTGCCCGCTCTTTCTGCAAAATATCTATTAGGCGATGCGAACCCTTCAAATCCGTGCTATATTGCTTGCTTTCCGACGCTACGGCAAACTCTGTTGCCAAATTGAAATACTCCGCAAATGCTCGAATGGATCGCATAGCCAAATTCGATATATGCTTTGCTTTACTTGCAAAAACTCCGTTTATTATTTCAAACACTTGACTGAAATATTTTGCTTGTGAATATTTCATTTCAATTGTCTTAATTAGCTTATTTATCATCGTATTTTGCCAATCAATTTCGGTTTCGCTTATGTATTTATTTTGGCTAATATTGACGCATGGAATAGTAAAAGAAAAATCATCGCACAGCCGATTGCGATTAATCCAGCCCTTTTTTATAAAATTAACATTGTCCAAAAAAATAAATTTATCGACTGCCGCAATTAATTGAAAATATGCGATATAAGGGAAAATATATGGTTGCATAATCGCTATTTTCATGCTTTTCTCTTTCGGCTAATCATTTTTTCCTTCGCTAATATTTTTTTTGCGGTTAAAATCATTGGCGGACCAATAAACTTACCATTTTTATAAGCTACGCCCTTGCCTTCGGAGTGCGATTCTTCAGCTAAAGTAAGCATTTCTTCTGCTTCTTGCACATCAAGAGTTGAAGGCGAAAAATACTTATGAACTAACGGTATTTCCTTTGGATTAAGCACCAGCATACCTTCAAAGCCAAGATTTTTAGCAATTTTCAAATTCCTTTCCAAATCGATTAAATCATGAACTTTAATATGAACAGTATCAATTGGCACTACTCCATTCGCCCGTGCAGCCATTGCAATCATAGCTCTCGGCACAAATAAACTTTTGCTTTCGCTATCGTGTATGCCTTCAAGGTCAGTTATAAAATCTTCGCAGCCGTAGGCAAGCCCTACAACTCTGCTTGATGCTTTGCAAAGCTCTTGGGCATTCAGCACCGCGGCGGCAGTCTCCACCAAAGCTATAATTTTAAATGTGCCAACGGGATACTTTTTCTCGTATTCAATAGTTTCGAGCAATTTATCGAAAAAGTATATATCTTCGCCAAGTTTAGACTTCGGATACATAAATCCGCTTATCCCTTCAATTGTAAGCTGATACACGTCTTGCAGCAAATGCCCGCTCTCGCGATCGTTCACTCTTGGAAAAACCAAATGGTTAGTAAACTTGCCGTTAGCCACATATTTTTTTATCAAGTCGCGAGCTATTTGCTTATTAGCATCTGGTTGCACCGAATCTTCAATATCAAGCAAAAGCACATCGGCTTCGCTTCTTGCGGCGCTCTCGAGCAGCCGCTCATTGTGCCCGGGCACAAACATAAGGCTGCGCATAAGTTGGACTTGGCGATTATTCAGCATAGCTTTTCCTTTTTACTAAAACTTTTCTCCTAAATCGGAGCACATCTATGTTTTTTTCGTTATAAGCAGTAGTTTCTACGTATAAAATACCTCTATCCGACTTCGTTTTGGACTCGATTAATTCCAAAATCTCTGTCCTCGCATAAATTGTTTGATTAATAAATACTGGAGCGAGATGCTCAACTTTCTCATATTCTAGATTAGCAATAGCCTTGCCGCTGATTTCTGGCACGGTTAGACCGACGGCGATGCTAAAAACAAGGGTGCCTACGACGAGTATCTGCTTGTGTTCGCTCTTTGTGGCGTAATCGAGATTTGTATGCAGCGGATGAGCGTTCATAGTCAGCAGCGAAAATAGATTATTATCGCTCTCAAATATAGTTTTTGATAGCGGGTGCTGAATGATTTCACCTTTCACAAAATCTTCAAAATAATTGCCCATCACATTTACTTTCATTAAGCCTTTCGCTATGAAGTTTTACAAACAATATTGACAATCTATTTCCTTGCCAAAATCAAATTTTCTTTGTGATTCACGCCAAACACAGCTTCGTCGTATTTGCTTAAAATATCGCGGTGGCTATATAAATTCAATTTGAAGCCGCACTGCTCAATATCATCAAAAAGTCTGAGACCAAAAATTCTAACGTGGTCTTCCTGCCCGTAATATTTAATTCTTAAAGGTTCGGTATCAATCAAATAATCTTCAAAATTATTATATATAGCTGCAGAAAACGGCGTTTGCAATATTGCGTAGCCTTCGGGCTTCAGCATGCGATATATTTCGGAAATTGCTTTGGGATAATCAATGATATGCTCCAAAATATGATTCGCTATT
>JAKIZN010000156.1 GCA_022708005.1 Bacteroidota bacterium
TTCGGCGGTCTGTTTGGAAATCCACCAGTGATATAGATTTCTTTGCCAAAGCATGCATTGGATTCGAGAACTAACTTTGTAAAGGTAATGGCAGAATCAGATGGCGTATATCGGACGCTGATGGTGTGGCTGCTATTGCGATAAATTATCTTGGGACTTGTTATATTGCCCTGAGTAATTTGAAATTGTGGGTCATCGATATATGTTCGGGTTATCACTATGTCCGAATTTACTGCTGTTATTGTAATGTCTTGTGTCATTTCCTGCCCGGGCGGGACAGAGCTAAATTCAAGATATTCTGGGCTTGCGGATAGTGCCGGCTTGGCTTTATCAATTATTGTAAAGCTAAATTCAGCAGTAGTATTATGCTGCTTGTCGGATATTTCGATGAAGTGGTCTTCAAAGCATTCGTAATCGCCTATCCACGTAAGCTCGCATGGCTCAACTCCATTTATCAAATTGAGAAGAGCCAAAGCAAGCGGTTTAGCGTTGGTATTGTCATTAATATTGTCAAAATAGAAACCGCCCGTCTCTATGGCTAATCGTTTTAGATCTGAAGGGATTGCCTTGCCTAAATAAAGCACATAAATCGATATATCATCAGCTTTTGCAGCAGCTATAATTTGATTAGCGTCAAAATCCACAACTCCGTAAGTTATTACGACTATAGATTTCTTATTCGCTCCGCTCTTCGCTATTTCTAATGCGCCTGTTGGCAAAAAGTTGAAGCAAGATTGAAGCGAAGAACTATTTGCTGGGCTAGCACTATTTAGCGTGTTAATAACATTTACTCGGCTGCTTGTGAAATCTAAATTTAGGTAGCTCCATAAATCAAAAGAAGTTATAGCGACTGCGCTATTATCATAATCGATAACCCTTGCGATAGTATCGAGTATTTTTTTAGAAGCGTTAAAATATTTTAACGACGTATCGCCAGAGGACACAGCTCTATCTAACGATAGAACGATTGAGTGCCTTCGTGTTTGCACTTCACCGTTGCAACTGATATTTTGCAAACTGAAAGGAACGCCGTTATCGGAAACTGTGAAATCGTTGGGCTGTAAGTTATAGCGGGTGTTGCCTGCTTCGTCGAAGGCAAAAATCTTTGCCTTGATAGTGGGATAGCTATTGACGTCGTAGTCAACTATTTGCATCGAACTTTGCGAAATAGCGGTCGCCACGCTAAATATCGATACAAACACCAATATTAAAAAATTTCTCATGTAACTGCCCCCCAAAAATGCCTTTGCATTTAATTCAAAATACTAATTTCAAAATTAATAACAAATTGCATACCAAAAAAATAATTTTTGATAATAACTTGAAAAATATAGGGACAAATGATTGTGAGATAGGGGAAAATGTGGGTCTAAATAATTCATTGGGAACTCTAACTGACTGCGAATCAGGAAGGAAATGCTAGGCTTTAAGATGTCCTACACCTGAGTTGTAGCACATCTGGGAAACAGCGAATAGGCAATGGAAAAGTTTCTATTGCATTATTTGGGTTTACAAGACAGCCTAGTGTCTAAGGGAAAAACAAAAATACTAACGACCCACGAACAGCGAAAATTATTCTAAAATCAATTTGCCGGCGGCAAGTATTTTGTCGTCGTCTGCATAAACAGTAGGCTTTTTCACTATGCAGTCAATATGTATTGGCACGCTGATTTTTCCGCCCATAGAAATATTATTGCCAAAAGCAACGTGGATAGTGCCATACACTTTTTCATCTTCTAATATATCGCCGGTAATTTTCGCCTTTGGATTAGTACCAATTCCAAATTCTGCAATTGCACGAGCATATTTTCCTACGTCCTGCAGCATTTTTTCGAGTTGGCGAGCTTCTTCGCTTTTGCCATAAAATTTTTCGGCAAATCCATTGTTGATTTCTATTGTTATGGGCGACTGCAAAGTCCCAATTCCAGCGACAGAGCCGTCTATTACGATGACGCCGTTTGTTTTCCCTTCGAGTGGAGCAACAAACACTTCGCCCGACGGGACGTTACCGCTTTCGCCGATAGTCCGCAGTACCCCCGTAGATGACAAAATTCTCCTGCCTTTTATAGGCATAACCAAATCAGTGCCAAGTCTGGAGGTAACCCTAACTTCTTTGGTGTTTTGGAGTATGGTAACGAGTTTGTCATTTGTATTGATGATTTCGTCGGGATCGGCAGATAGACAGCGAACCATTGAATCAATAGAAATCCCGGGCATAGTACCTATTCTTACACCTTGCTTGGAGGCTTCTCTGCGGGCGTTTGTATGGGTAAGCGATTTACTTGTTGGGCAAACAACTACGTCGACTGTTTTCATAAGTTCTGCTATTTGCTCTGGTGGCTCTTCGCCGTTTAGTGCTCGGGGCATCATTTCAAAGTAAAATGTCTCGTAGCATAATTTTTTGCCTGCGTCGAAAAGGGATAATCCAATTTCTCTCATATTTTCGTCAGATAGGACGAGCAGAGTTTCATCTTCAGAAACGCCCATATAGTCGCGTAGCGCAGTGGTTGCGGCTTTTTTTAGTTTTAGTGATGCCATAGTTTAAACTACAAAATAAATTGATAATTTTGGCTTATTTAGATATAATGCAATGATATAATTATGATATAATGCAATATAGAGCTTTGCGATTTCTTGTGTTTGTAAAAAACTTAATGAATCGTAAATGCAAAATAACACTTTTTTTTATAAAAAGCAAAAATATAAACAAAATTTCTCATTTAGCGAGCAACTGCTGCTATGGATATACTATCGTAGCTTTGCTTTGCACTTATTTATCCCAAATAATGCAATAGAAACTTCTCTATTGGCTACTCGCTGCTTTCCAGCTGGAAAACACAGAGGTTTTTCATCTATTATCTTATAAAACAGCCACATCTAATAAAAAGGCAAGCAATGGTTCTATACAAAAATGTATATTACCATATTTTCGGAATTTTTATTTTGTAAATATCAAAAAAAAGAGTTAATTTTGTAATTCTAAATCATGGCGGCCTTAGCTCAGTCGGTAGAGCACCAGATTGTGGCTCTGGTGGTCACGGGTTCAAATCCCGTAGGTCGCCCATAAAATTTGAAGAAGTCGTGTCGGACACGATTTCTTTTTTTATGAGCCTACTTTTTGCTAAAATTAGCAACAAATCGAAAAAATAATCGTATAATGTGTGTTATACAAAATGCTATTTAATAATTTTTTGGGATGCAATATGAATAAAATCAAAATCGCCGGCTTTATTTCGGCTATTGCGTTTTTATTAGCTTTGGGAGGGCAACAGGCGATGTGTCAAATGAAACCTATCAATTTTACAAAAGACACGCTCAGCAACGGACTTCAAATAATATATCATATCGATAAATCCGCTCCCGTTGTCGCTACCATTGTCCATTATCGCGTCGGTTCAAGAGATGAACACGACACACAAACTGGTTACGCACACTTTTTTGAACACCTTATGTTTGAAGCTACAAGCGATATTCCGCGAGCTTCTATCGACAAATATATTCAAGAGGCTGGCGGCGACCTTAACGCCCATACCTCATTTGACGAAACTGTGTTTTATCAAAGGCTGCCGTCTAACGAAATAAAGCTCGCCTTGTGGATAGAATCTCAGCGTATGCGTGGATTATTAGTTGATCCCGTCGGAGTAGAAACTCAGCGCGGCGTTGTTACCGAAGAACTTAAAATGAGACGAAACAATCAGCCTTATGGCACTTTGCTTGACGAAATTTGCTTAGGACTATTCCCGGGCAGTTCTTACTCTTGGACTACATTAGGCTCGGAAGAGCATATCGCAAACGCTACTATACAGAATTTCCGCGACTTCTATGATAATTTCTATCAGCCTAACAACGCAACTTTGGTTGTGGCTGGCGATATTGACTTGGAAGAGGCGAGAGGATTTGTTAAGGCTTATTTTGATAAAATTCCTAAAGCTCCGCTTCCCAAGCGAAATGACTTTAAAATACTGCCGATGACTGGCGAAGTTAGAAAAGAAATTGAAGACCCAAAAGCTCAGTTGCCGGGCGTATTTATTGGCTATCGCTCGCCGGCTCTCGATGATTTCGACTATTACCCCGTTGCTCTGCTGATGGATATTTTATCGGCTGGCGAGAGCTCAAGGTTATATCAAGCGATAGTGGATAAAGAGCAAATCGCAGTGCAAGTAGCGGCATTCCCGCTATCATTGGAAAAATCTGGTATGTCTGTATTTTATGCTATTGCGGCTCCCGACAAAAATGTTAAGGATATTGAAAAAGCTATATATCGAGAGATGAATAAAATAATAGAAAAAGGTATATCTGATGAAGAGCTAACGAAAGCTAAAAACATCAAAGAAGCCGACTTTATTTCTAGCAAAAAAGATGTTTTAGAAAAAGCGCAAACCCTTGCACGCTACAACAGCTATTATGGCGACCCATCTTATATTAACAGCGAATTAAGCAAATATTTATCCGTTACAAAAGAAGATATACAAAGGGTGGCAAAGCAATACTTTGCAACTGATAAAAAAGTAGTATTATTTTATATGCCTAAAAAATCAAGCTGATAATCAACATAAGGATTAAAAAAATGAGATATATAGCAAGTTTATTAATAATTTTTAGTATAGTAATGATAAATGCAAAAGCTCAAGATATAGACGTTAAGCAAAAGCCAGAGCCATTGCCGGCTGCCGATTTTAACTTTCCTAAACATACAGAACACACACTAAAAAATGGAATGAAGGTGTTTATCATCGAAGATAATGAGCAACCGACAATTTCATTTAGGATGCTTAT
>JAKIZN010000157.1 GCA_022708005.1 Bacteroidota bacterium
TAATTAGGAACTCTAACTGATAGCGTATCTGTAAGGAAAAGTTAGGCTTTAAGATGTCCTACACCTCGAAGGTGTAGGACATCTGGAAAACAGCGGATAGGCAATAGGGAAAGCCTCTATTGCATTATTTGGGTTAATATACATTGCCTCTATACTCTATTTGCTCTATTGTTAGCTCTTTGTGAGAATATTTGAATATGACGCGAATTTTACCAATCCTCAATCGGTTCCAACCGACAAACTTACCTTTTAGTGATAAGATGTCAAAAGCTTTAAGCGAAGAAACATCGTTGTTCTCCAATGCAATAACAAACGATTCAAGCTCTTGCATTATTAATCGCTTATTATTTGCTTACAATGCTTCAATGAATTTTTTTGCGGATTTACTGATTATTACTTTCACTTAGAAACCATCCGCTAATATCTTCATATTCATCATTTTCAGCGGGAGCAGAAAAAGTTTTTTCGATGTCTCGCATTTCTTCATCAGACACATCGGGCAACAAAGAAAAATAAAGGTTAATCCTTTCTTCACGAATCGCTTCGGTTACTGCCATTTTGATAATATCATAAAACTCTTTATTAGTTTGAGCTTACATACCTTAACTCCTATTAATAATCCAAAAATACACAATGTTTTAGAAAATGTCAAGAAATTTTTCATAAAAGTTATCTCTTGCATTTTTCTCCTTCTGCGGAGCTAAGCCAGTCGGATCTTTGTAGGATATAGTGGAGTTGTAGGCATATTGATACGGCGACCAGCCCGGAAATGCCTCCCACAAAGGGTCAATGCTCAGGAAGCGACCTATTATCGGGTCATAGATATTAAAGCATCGTAACTTGATATACTAAAGGTTTATATTTTGGTCGAGGAATTCTTTTACTTTCGCTTTTAGCAGTTGCAAGCCAAGCCTCTTTTGCTTTCAAAACTTCTTTCAAGGCTTCTTCGGGGGTCGCGCCAAATGCTGAGCAAAATGCTAAATCCGGTATATCCGCTATGTAGCCACAGTCTTCGTCGCTATAAAATAGATTTATATGGTAATCTTTCATCGTTCTTCCTCAAATTTGAGTGAATATTTTTCTATTATCATAAGTATCTGCTTTATTTGATATGGTTTTACTTTACCATCAACATTCTGAACATTTATTAGCTCAGCTACTGAATTTCTTTTAAATATATGATGACTTCCGTTTATCCTTTCAAGTGTGAATCCAAAAGCTTGAAGGAGCAAACATGTTTCTTCAAATCTAATGTTTTTGGAACCACCCAAAAGTTTCAATAATATCTTATAAGCCTTCATTCAGCAAATTTAATATTAATAATAATAATTTGCAAGCTTTATTTAATATTAATTATCCAATTATAACTTAAAAATCTCATAGCCATTACCCTTCTCTTTCTGCGGAGCTAAGCCAGTCGGATCTTTGTAGGATATAGTGGAGTTGTAGGCATATTGATATGGCGACCAGCTCGGAAATGCCTCCCACAAAGGGTCAGCGCTTAGGAAGCGACCTATTATCTGGTCATATAGCCGTGTCCCTAAGTTCATATAGCGGGACTCGCTGCCTTCATTTAGTATTCGGCAAAGTTTATAATTGCTTATATGCATCTTTTCTATGGGACACTTTTATAATTTCAATAATTAGTTCTAAATCAAAAATTGAATATAATACACGATATTCAGAAATTTTCAACCTGTAATGATTCCGAACTACTTTTAGTTTTTTGCTGTTGATTGGGTGAGGATTTCTTTGCAATTGAGTTACAGCATCGAGTATTTTAATCGCAATATCTTTAGGCAGGCATTGCAATTCCTTGACTGCTGATTTTTTCCATTTGATAACATAATCATTCATCTGAATTTACCAAGCGGTAAACTTCAGAATGTTCGATTAAATCATCATCCTTTCGTTCGACGATAGCTTTCAAATCTTCAATCTCTTCCAACAGCTCATCATATTCTTCACAAGGTAAAACTACGTCAGTTCTCTTACCCGTAACATCAGTCAAATATTTAACTTCAAACATACTTACCTCATAATATTAATTTTAAGGCGAAAAACCGATTATTCATTCTTGCACCTTACTGTTTGAATTTCAATAATATATTTGATTTTATCAGCCATAAATATTTGACGAGTTTAAAATTAATTAATTGCAAAATCCTATCCCCCTTCTCCTTCTGCGGTGCTAAGTCAGTCGGATCTTTGTAGGATATAGTGGAGTTGTAGGCATATTGATATGGCGACCAACTCAGAAATGCCTCACAAACCCACACAGTGGGGTTGCGGTCAACGCTCAGGAAGCGACCGATTATTGGGTCATATAGCCGTGTCCCTAAGTTCATATAGCGGGACTCGCTGCCTT
This sequence comes from Bacteroidota bacterium, assembly GCA_022708005.1. Lineage (GTDB taxonomy): Bacteria > Bacteroidota > Ignavibacteria > Kapaibacteriales > UBA2268 > JAKIZN01. The sequence goes on from JAKIZN010000157.1 coordinate 2,369, forward strand.
CATAGCCACGCATATTATTATAGCTGCCGCTTTGCAATGTATCTCCATAAGGAATTGATGCAAAATGTTAGTTTATTCCTTCGAGCCTATCAGTAAATACATTCACCAGCTTGAAAGATTTATTCATATTTAAAACATCTTCCCAAACACTATTTAAGAAGTTATGCAGGTCCTTGATTTTCATATTGCCAATTTTAATATGTATGATTTTCGGAGGTGGTTCGGTAAACATTATTCTATTGGAAAAATCGCTATCTTTGGTAATAATTGTCAGGTTATGAGTTTTAGCGTAATTCCAAATTTCTTCATCTGTTGCTGTATTGCTGATATCAGCTTGATGGATAAAATTCTCATTATTCCACAAATTAAAATAATAAGGCAGGTTGACATCAACTAAGAATTGTTCCATTTTATGCAACCGGTTTTATTTGAAACTGTCTGCTCATCAGTTGGCTTGCAAAAGATAAAGATGCAGTTATATCCTCACTTTCAAGCATAGGGTATGCTGCTAAAATTTCTTCAGGTTTATTGCCGGCGCTCAAAAGTTCAAGAATTGTTTGCACGGTAATTCTCATCCCACGAATTGTTGGTTTTCCGCCACAAACATTATCATTAATTTCGATCTTATCATTTATAATCATTTTTGCACCTTACTGCTTGAATTTCAACAATATATTTGATTTTATCAGTCATAGATATTTGACGAGTTTAAAATTAATTAATTGCAAAATCCTATTACCCTTCTCCTTCTGCGGTGCTAAGCCAGTCGGATCTTTGTAGGATATAGTGGAGTTGTAGGCATTAGAAATAATCGCCTAATGCATTATTTAGGAGGAACGTAAAAGATGGGAAAATGTTGAGTTAGCTAAACATTAAATTTTATTGATTAGAAGAAAATCACAACTTGAAATCGAGAAAATTTTAAATGAAAATTATTGCCGCTTACCACGACCATTCGTGCTTACTTTCGCGTGTCATTAGCTCTTGTATAGCTGTACGCGGGTCGAGCCCTTCGAACAAAATTCTATACACTTGCTCGGAAATCGGCATTTCTACTTTATGTAATTTGCCGAGATGAAGCGCGGAATCTGTCGTCACTACTCCTTCGGCTACCATTCTCATACTCGATATAATATCGTCAAGTTTTTTGCCAGCGCCTATTAGCTCTCCGACTAACCTATTGCGGCTGTGCCTACTATTGCAGGTAACGAATAAATCGCCCAAGCCAGAAAGCCCCGTGAAAGTCCAAGGCTTTGCCCCGCAAGACACACCTAAGCGAACAAGCTCAGCAATAGCTCGTGTGATAAGCGCCGCTTTAGTATTATCGCCCAAGCCCAAGCCATCGATAATGCCCGCAGCTATTGCCATCACATTTTTCAAAGAGCCACCAATTTCAGCGCCAATAACGTCATCAGAAGTATACACACGAAACTCTGGAGTGGTAAATAGATTTTGCACAGTTTGGGCATTGGTGGAATTATCCGATGCTGCCACAACTGCTGTCGGCATTTTTCGAGCAACTTCTTCAGCATGGCTCGGTCCGCTGATGACAACGTAATCATTTGGATTGATAGACAGCGACTCTTCAAATATTTGCGATATTCTCAGCAGAGTGCCTTTTTCTATACCTTTCGAGCCGTTGATTAGCAATTTATCGGCAATGCGAATCTGCTTGTCTGCGAACGTGCCGCGTATATACTGAGTAGGAATAGTATTGACAATAATATCTGCGTCAGCGATGCGATGCAAATCGCCTGTAGCCTTTAGCGACTTATTCAGCAAAATATCTTTTAAATATGTCTGATTTGTATTGTTGCTATTAATTTCGTCAATAACCGCTTGCTCGTAAGCCCAAAGCATAACACTATGCTTATTAGATAGCAAATTTGCTAATGCGGTTCCCCAGCTACCGCCGCCAAGCACAACGATATTTTTCAAAACTCTATTCCGATTTAGATAACTTGATGAGTCGCAATTTATTAAAGCGATTTTCTTCGCCGTGCAACAGCCGTTTGATATTTTGTCGGTGAGTATAAACGACCAATAGAGTTATCGCAAGCGAGAAATAAATTAATATGCTATAATTAGGTATTTGCACGCTTAAAAAGTTATAGCGTATGAACAAAGAAGAAGGCAGAGTGAAAGCAGCAGCAAGCGAACCAAGCGACACATAGCCAGAAAAAATTAAAGCTATGATAAATATACCGAGCGCTATCGACACATCAACGGGAACAATAGCAAGCAACATACCCGCAGCAGTATTGATGCCCTTGCCGCCTTTGAACTTAACAAATACAGACCATATATGCCCGCATACAGCCGATATTCCAGCTAAAATTTTTATCAATGTGATATGTTCGAACCAAGTTGCATTTGGAAAAGTAACGTCGCTCGCTATGAGC
>JAKIZN010000158.1 GCA_022708005.1 Bacteroidota bacterium
ACAAGGCTCTATCCGATGACATTGGCTGTAAGCAAGCAGTTGCAGCCGATTTACGATAAGCCTATGATTTATTATCCTATTTCCACCTTGATGCTCGGCGGCATTCGCGATATTTTAATCATCTCGACGCCGCATGATTTGCCAATGTTCGAAAAGCTTTTAGGCGATGGCTCGCAATGGGGAATAAATCTAAGCTACTGCAAGCAAGACAGCCCGGGCGGCATCCCCCAAGCATACATATTGGGCGAAAGTTTCATAGGGACTTCGCAAAATGTGCTACTGCTCGGCGACAACCTATTTTATGGCTATTTAAACTTCTTCAGAAATGCGATATCTAACAACGTCGGAGGCACTATTTTTGCTTATCAAGTGGATAATCCGCAAGCTTATGGGGTGGTGGAGTTTGATAAGTCTAATAATGTCATATCGATAGAAGAAAAGCCTCAGCAGCCCAAGTCGAATTTTGCAATACCGGGCATGTATATATTCGATAGCGATGTTGTCCATATAGCAAAAACTCTTAAGCCGAGTGCCCGCGGCGAGCTTGAAATCACAGATGTGCACAAGCATTATTTATCGCAAAATCGCTTAAAAGTTGCTCAAATTGGGCGCGGGGTGGCATGGCTCGATACTGGAACGCCAGAAAATTTAATAGACGCTTCTTTCTTTATTATGTCTATAGAAAAGCGACAAGGCACGAAAATTGCTTGCCTTGAAGAAATCGCTTTACAAAAGGGATTTATCAGCTTAGATGGCTATATATCGACTATTGAGAAGTTGCCCGATTGCGATTATAAAAAATATTTGTATAAAATTATTGATTTCTATAAAATATAAATTGCTAATTATGATTTTTTTGCTTAATTTAAGTAGTAAAAACGTTGCAAGCGTAAAGTGCTAATATTTTTGGTATAAGAGTGTTATGAAAGACAAAAGAGTAGTTAAAACCTTACATTTTGGTGAGATTGAGGTAGATGACCAGCATATTTTTAATTTTGCTGATGGAATGTTGGGGTTCGAGCAACTTCACGATTACGTTTTAATTAGCGAGGAATCGACTGTCCCGTTCAAATGGCTTATTTCATTAGATGAGCCTGCAATAGGTTTCCCGCTATTAAGTCCTTGGCATATAGACATTTTTTATGATCCAAAAATAGATTATGATATTAATAAACAGGCACTTTTTGTTGTTATAACGCTCGAAGACGATAACGGCGAAATGTCTGCCAACTTGAGGGCGCCAGTGATTTTCGATGTAGAAAAGCAAACGGGAGAGCAAATAATACTTCCGTCTGACAAGTATTCCACAAATTTTATAATAGGCAAAAAGACAAAGCAATAACACGTTGAGGAACGCTTATGCTCGTATTATCAAGGAAGATAGGGGAGGTTATCACAGTAGGCAACTCTGTGCAAATAACTGTGCTTAGTTACGACCGCGGGATTGTAAGGCTTGGCATAAAAGCACCAAAGTCAATATCCGTGCATCGCAAAGAAATTTATGATAAAATAATTGAAATAAATCGGCAAGCAGCACAAACAGAGCTTACTGCTTTGCAGCAAGCGATAGCAAATTCTAGACTTAGTTTTGACTCGCTATCCAACGAAGACTCTGTCGCGGCTATTAATGAAATAAAAAAGACAAATTAGTGGGAGGTGGCAAATGACTGATTATTCTGTGCTAATTATCGACGATGATATATGGATGCAAAGGATACTATCGAAGACATTAGCTAGCTATGGGTTTAAAATATCTCATCTTGCTTCTAATGGCTATGACGGGGTAGGGCTTGCTGTGGAGCATCTCCCAACTATAATAATTTTAGACATTTTAATGCCCGAACTTTCTGGGCATCAAACCCTCAAAATCCTCAAGCATATTAAAGTAACGAAGCATATACCGATTATTATGATTTCGGCGCTGTCCGACATGGAAAATCTCGGTATGGCGGTGAAAAGTGGAATAGCGGGCTTTATTTCAAAGCCGTTTACTCGCTCTACTATATTCGATAAGCTAGTTGATGTTTTTGGTAGCGAAAAACTTGAAATGATAGGAAAGGGACTGCCTATCGACCCACAAGAACTATATGTGAATGAAGCTTTGATAGCCAAGAAACAAGAGGAATTGCTTTCGAACTTGTCTGCTTCGCCAGAACTTGAAACTATTGAAACAAAAACAGAAGAGGAAGAAGATATAGTACTTGCCACAGCAACGTCTTCTGTGCAGCCTAATATACTGAAGCACTACCAAGATGATGAAAAGAAGAGTATAGAATCGATAAAGAAACTCTTACTAAAGAGCAAGAGATGAGTGCGGGTATGCTACTCATTTCCTGCTCTTAGTTCGTTATCGATTCGCATAGCGGTTTCCCTTAATACTTCTGGAGTATTGTATTGCCCAGAAGATATTTTTGCGAGTATATGAGATAGGTGTTTCGCTTCAGAAGAAATAGACAATGTATCGCCTGAAGAGCGAGTCTTGCTTCCTCCAGAAATGTTTTTGCTATCACCTTTTTTGCTACCCACTTTCGAGCTACCTTTTGCATCCGACAAATTTTGTGAGTTTATTGAGCTTATATCCATTTCTATCCTCAATCTACTTTGAATAAATTAATACAGACTTTTGTTTGTACAGTTGCCTTACTTTATCGCCGAGCTCATTTGTTTTCGTCTTGAGCGTTTCAAGATTTTGAGAGTCGAGCGATAGCAATGCGTTAATATTATCGTTCCAATAACTTGAGTTATTGGCAACAAATTCCTTGCCAGCGTCCGTTTCGAGATTTTTTTTCAGCTCTATAATCTCTTTTTCCCTTTGATTATATAAATCGGCAACTTTTTCCAGATATTGAGCATCAAAATCATCTTTTTTTAGCAAATTTGAAATTGCTTCAGTTTTTGCAAAAGCGGAATCTAATATGTTTGGTATCCCGCTATTAGACTTTTGCATTTGCTATACTCCCCGAGCCGCTAATTTGGCTTATAATTCTTGCAATTTTTAGTGCAAGCTCGGTTGGATATTGCTGAACGACTTCCTTGGTTTCATTATCAATTAGACGAAGCACCATTTGGTTAGTGTCTTTATCGATTTTAAACTCAAGGAAAACATTTGTATCTTCAATGATTTCTTTCAGTTTTTCGCTCATATCTTGCAGATCAGTTTTTATTTTATTCTGCTCTGCCTTTTTGCTGCTGCTATTATTTTCGTCTTTAGCTTTAGCCTTTGCTTCAACTGAATTATCACTGTTTTTGTCGTCGCCGAATCTGCTTTTAAACTCTTCAGCAAAAAGCTCGAATCGCTCCTTTTTATTTTCTGACCTAAGCTCGTCAAAAGTATTATCTTTGACTGACACGGTCGGTTGAATTGCATCTATCATTTTTGAACCCCGCTTTTTTTTACATATACTGCGAAGCTATCAAACTATCGTATCCGCCTCCGCCCATACCCATAGGCATAGCCGATAGTAAGGAATATTGCCCTTGTGCTTGTAAATAAACTTTCAAATAAGACTCATACTCTTTGCGCATAGCCTCAGCTTGTTGCTCTATACTGCTTTCAACTGATGCTATCCTTTTGTCTAAATTTACAATTTGAGTATTGACAGACTGATTTCTGGTTTTAATCAATCCTAAATCGCCACTGCCCTGCGGTTTTAAACTGCTTATGATGTCATTTATTTTTGCCACAAAACCCGTTGAAGAAGTAAACAGTTCTGCTACATTTTGCGAACCGTCTTCTTTTAACAAGTATGACTTTAGCTTATCTTTGTCTTTCATCGCCAGAGTGCCGTCTGTATTAACACGAAATCCTATATCTGTAATATACTTAGGCGCATCTTCGTTATCGGAGAACGACATTTGCGTGGACATCAACGCCCGCAACCGCGATTGCAGCGACATCATACCAGGGTCAGACTTTTGCACGTCTTTATTTGAATTTAAAAAAGTTAGCAGACTATTAAATTCTTTAACTAATCCATCTACAAGGCTTTCCACTCCCGCGACGTCTATTTCGGTTGTAATCGTTATGGGCTGAGCATCTTCGCTTTGCACTTTCAGCAATTTTATAGTTGTGCCGGGCAAAACGTCGTCAACCTCATTCTTATTACGAGTAACTTCCAGCCCATTGACCTCGAATTTAGAGTTCAATAGCGAACTATCTGCTGTTTTGTATCCAGCCGAAGCTCCGCTGAAAGCTGTTCTATTATTAGCATCTGCAAACATTGCACTATTCCAGCCCAGCAGATCTGTTGTCGAGTTAGTAGAGAATGTAATTTTATTTTTTTCGCCTGTTGTCTTTGAAGTCAGCGATATTCTTCCTGTATTCTCTGTGTCCTTGACCAGCGAAGCGCTTACTCCCACATCTTTGATACCATTGATTGCGTTTACTATTTTGCTCATAGCCTCTTGATTTGTTTCCGTGCCGGTGAAATTGACTTTAACATTGAAGGTTTTGTCGTTTACCATAATGTCAAATGATTTCTCGCCAGCTGTTTCGGTAAAGGCATCGGTAAGGTTAAGCCTATTAGAAACAAGCACATCGTTGGAAGCTAATCGTTGCACTTTTACGGTATTTGTGCCGACAATTGCATCGCCTTTAGATGTTACAGTAAAGTAATCTTTTTCCGAAAGAGTCGATGAGCGTGTTTGGAACTTATCATTAATGCCGTCTTCTTTGACGAAGGAAAAGGCATCATCAATTTTTTTATAAGCACCAAACTTATCAAGCTGGCTAATAAGGGTATTAAGTTTTGAATTTAGGG
>JAKIZN010000159.1 GCA_022708005.1 Bacteroidota bacterium
TAAGCTGATGGCGCCCCGCCACGCTGCATGTGCCCTAATATAGACACTTTAGCATCAATTTCATATTTTTGCTTAAGCGATTCGGCAATAACAGAAGCGCTGCCGTAATCATCGCCTTCGCCAACAATTATAATGGTGCGGCGAGTCTTGCCTTGCTTTAAAATTCTTTGGTAAAGAATATCGAGATTAGTAGCTACTTCTGGAATAGCAATATACTCAGAACCGCAAGAAATGCCGACATCCATAGCGATAAATCCCGCATGGCGCCCCATTACTTCTATTAAAAATACTCTGCCATGCGAATCGGCAGTATCTCTAATTTTGTCTATTGCTTCGACCGCAGTATTGATAGCTGTGTCATAGCCAATCGTAAAATCCGTGCCATATATGTCATTGTCGATAGTGCCGGGCGTGCATACAATTGGAATCCCATGCTCCATCCAAAGAGCGTGAGCGCCTTGAAAAGTACCATCGCCACCGCATGCAATAACTCCTTCTATGCCATTTTCGCGAAGCTGCTCGGCGGCGGCAGCGCGTCCGCCCGGATTCATAAATTCTTTGGAACGGCTCGTTTTGAGTATAGTGCCGCCTCTCGCGATAATATTAGCTGTTTCCTTGCGACCGAGTTTGATGAAATTACCTTCTACCATACCAGAATAGCCGCCCACTACGCCGTAAATTTCAATGCCTTTGTATAAAGCGGCTCTCACGACTGCTCTAATGTGTGCGTTCATGCCCGGTGCATCGCCACCGCTTGTAACTATTGCAATTCTTTTCATTGTTCTGCCTAATTTTATGCCAAAATTTGTTTAATTCTATTCTATCGAAAACGTGCAAAAAAATAAATTCATTTATAAAAATAAAAAAAAATCGTAAGAATAGGCTTGATTAAACAATTTCTAAATTGAATTTCATTTTTAGTTTAACCCAAATAATACAATAGGAACTTTTCCATTGTCTATTAGCTGTTTTCCAGATGTCCTACACCTTCGAGGTGTAGGACATCTTAAAGCCAAATATTTCCTTACGGATACGCATTCAGTTAGAGTTCCTAATGCATTATTTTTAGTTTAATCTATTGCCGCGTCGATTATAGCGCCGCCTACTAAATCATTCCCGTCGTATATAACAACTGATTGGCCGGGGGCAACTGCTCTACGCCTTGCTATAAATTCCACGCGCAACGTTCCGTCTGGCTCTATGCGGCATAGTGCTGGCTTGCCTTGGTCATTATATCTGATTTTTACGGTAAACTCTTTTGTCTTATCGAGTTCGCTATATTTCATCAAGTTTATGTCACGAGCGGTCAGCCCTGAAGAGTATGTGTCGTCAAGCGTTGCCACTTCTATCACATTATTTTGATAGTCAATCTTTTTCACAAATAGTGGCTCGCTATAAGAGATTCCAAGCCCTTTTCGCTGCCCAACTGTATAAAATGGAAATCCAGAATGTCGCCCTATCGGCTTCCCATTTAACAAAATATCGCCATCGCCAACTTTGTCGTTAATATCTGGCACTTGCTTTTTGATAAACGAGTGGTAATCATTGCTTGGAATAAAGCATATATCTTGCGATTCAATCTTATTGAATACTGGCAAATTATATTTTTTAGCTACGTCTCTGACTTCCTGCTTTGTTAAATCTGCAAGCGGAAATAAAGTTCGGGACAGTTGCTCTTGGGTAAGTCCCCAAAGTGCGTAAGACTGGTCTTTTGAGCTATCGAGCCCTTTTTGCACATAATATCTTCCGTTGTCAGAATTTAACAAAACTCTTGCATAATGCCCAGTTGCTAAAAATTCTGCACCATATTCATTCGCCTTTGTAAGGAAAGGTCCCCATTTTATTTTAGTGTTGCACTCAACGCATGGGTTGGGTGTTCTGCCGTGCAAATATTCATCAATAAAATTGCTAATAACCGTGTTTTTAAACGTATCGGTCAAATCAATCAAATGATGCTCTATTCCCAGCACTTCGCATACTATATGGGCATCTCTGCTGCCCGTGTATGAGCAACAGCTTTTTTTATTTTCTATTGGCTGGCAATCGTCATCGAGCTTATGAGTGGAAATTGTTAGCCCTACCACATCAAAGCCTTGCTCAAGTAGTAGAGCGGCAGCCACTGAAGAATCCACTCCGCCCGACATAGCCACCAACACTTTTTTCTTTTGAGACATCTATATTAAGTTCCATAAATCATTATAAATTAACTTATTATAGAAGCAAAAACAGAGAAAATATTGTATATTTTGAACACAAATAATTTATGAGAAACTCTATCTGACTGCGCATCCGTAAGGAAATGTTAGGTTTTAAGATGGGGCTGCCCCATACTGTTTTCCAGATGTCCTACACCTCGAAGCTATAGGACATCTTAAAGCCAAAAAGCAACGACCCTGAAAGGGTCAAATGTTTGTAATAATGAAGAAACGGCGATTTATACGACTCCGTAGGAGTCGCATTAGCTTATGCAATCTTATTTTCTACAAACATCAAATCCCTTCGGGATTAAATAAACCCAAATAATACAGCAGCAGCCTTATAAGGCTGCTCCTATTATCCTAAAATTGAATTTTAACCCCATACAAGACAGCCATTGTAATTCCCTCGCAATTCTATACATTAGCTTTGTTGCTTCGCTGTCTTTCTTCTTTTTATTTCAAAAAATATTCCGAGAGCTAGCAATATAATCATCACAATATTTAGCGATGTGCTAACTGTTCTGCCTGTTTCAAAGGCTTTGGATTCGAACTTCATTTCGACCACATGCTTGCCTGCTGGAACTATAACAGAGCGAAGGGCAAAATCTGTTTTATAAATTTCGGTTTCCTTGCCATCGATAAATGCTTTCCAACTAACAGGATAGTAAATTTCCGAGAAAACTAGCAAGTTATTTCCGGGATTTTCGGTTTCCACCCTGATATATTCATGCTCGTAGTTTGTTATGCGTGCTTTTGCTGTCTCGCCAGCTGCCTGAACTTCTGTGGGCAATTCTTTTTCCAAATATGCAACTTGCTTCGGATTGAAATTCCCAGATTTTAGATTATTTAAAATATCGAGCTGCTTGGCAACACGCACAGAATCTACAAAATGCACGCGCGGCATATAATTTTGATTGTAATAAACAAAAGCACCTGTCTGCGACGACCTGAATACTGGCTCGCCACCTATCTCTTGCGGTGTAATGATATATTTAACGTTTAGTATATTCCACAAGAAAGGATTTGTAACTTGAGATGTTGAGCCTTGGTCGGCTACATCTAATAAGTCTTGATAAACTCTCATCTTAGCAGCATGATAGCCATTTACGTTTTCAAGGCGAAAATAAGCTGGAGTATTTGCAGATTGAGCAGAAAAATCTGCTATTCTAAATTTTGATTTGTCCTGCAATAAGAAATTAATAACATCATTTTTTTGAAATACTTGCTTTTCTACCTTACTTTCAGCTATATCCATTGGACGATAGCTAACTCTCCAAATATCAACAACTAACAGCAAGAAAATTGCTGCACCAAAAAGCACAGGGGAGAGTTTTTTATTAACAAACGCATAGATAAGAACGGCGCCTATCACTGCAATAACCGCCACAGCATACCAATCGGCTATCATCTGGTCAAAAATAAAATTAGCTATTTCAGCAAATGTGGATTCGCCATAAGAAGCAATCATCTGCTGTCCCATTTTGGAATTTATCACAGAATCAATATACGAAGTCTGGAAAATGGCTGAATATATAAATCCCGCAAGGAGAAATATAACGCTAAATCCAAGCAAGCCGTATATAGTTTTCTTATCGTTCGGAGTAGTTTCATTCCGCATTTTAAAAATATCAAATAAGCCATAAGCCGCTAGCACTGGCACAGCGAATTGAACTAATGCAAGCACCATCGATGGCGCCCTAAATTTATTAAAATAAGGAACGTTATAATAGAAAAAGTCATAAAGAATAGGAAAAGTATAGCCAAATGAAAGTATTATTGCAAATAGCGAAAGTATTCCTAAAAATTGGACGAACACATCTCTATAATTACGCAAAAGCCCGACAGCTGCTAACATTAAAATCAATATGCCCATATACGGCGCTGCATCTTCAAATGGCTTTTGCCCCCAATACGTGTGCATCTTAACGGCTCTATTGCCCGTGAGCGGACCTTTATAGTCTAACTTGCCAAAGCCATAATAGTTCGGCACGAAGAATGTCATCATTTCTTGCGGGCTAAACGACCACATAGTTGCATATTCGTAATCGTTCCCGCCGCTTTCGTCTTGATGCTGATTAGCCGTCTTGACAATTGGAGCTGTGCCGCGAGTCGAATATGGAGTATATTCCATAGTCGCAAAATATCTATCTGCCGACATTAAAAATGATATGCCCGCGGCAATAACCAGCACCGAAGCGGCACGGGCAAAGGCAAGTGGCTTGTCTTTAGTGATGAGTCTGTTGATTAATTCAATTAGAATATATAAGCCCAATGCGAGCATCGAATAAAATATCATTTGCAAGTGCCCTGCTTCGAACATCAAATGTATTGAAAAGACAAGTAGCGCTGCATATAATATCGAAAATCTTTCTCGCAATTTTTCTAAAAATAAGAATAGGAATGGAAGGAAGGCGAAAACGACCGGCTTGGTGTTGTGTCCTATCATCACCCATAATATAACCCAAGTGGAAAATATCGCCGCAATCGCCGCTATAAACGACACGAATCTATCTTGCTTTTTAGATTTTACTAAT
>JAKIZN010000160.1 GCA_022708005.1 Bacteroidota bacterium
GTTTTTTATGTAGTTTTAATTACTTTTTATAGTTTGGACTAATGGCACTTGTGAAACATATTAGTAAAAATGTAAAATTCGCCTCTTGCGTATCGGCTATATTTCTACTTTTAAATGTTTTTGCAAGCACCCGCGCTTATAACTTTGACTACTCAAATTATGACCTGAAAGCGTTTATTCAATACTCATTGCAGAACGCTACGGTTCAGCTGATAAGCCTTAAGCAAACAAATGAAGTTCAGAAAACTGCTAAATACTTCAATAGCAATAGTTTGGGCTTTACTCCTTCGAGTATAGAAATTTTACTAAAATACTATGAAGTCAGAAGATACTTAGATTATTCCATATCGTATTTATTTACCCGACTATATATTTTTCCATTCCATTCTTTTTGGTAATTAGCTAAATAGATATCAGTCCTATTTTCAAGTGAAAGTATCGCAACGCCTGCTATATGTTGCGACTTGAAAAGCAGCGGTGAAGCACCTATTTGCAATTGTGGTGCAGTTCTATCTGCTATTTATTGTTAATTTATTATTAAAAGGGATAAAAATGGAACGTTCAAATTTAAGCGCTACGATATTTATTATCGCAATCACGGTCATACCAATTGTATGGCTAATTGTTCATGCGAATCGTAAAAAAATAGCTATTAAAAGAGCTGTGAAAGAGTTTCAAAAGCAGTACGGCAAATATAATTCAGATAGCTGGCTTAATGCGGCTATAATTATAAGCGCCGATAAGAAAAATTTACGTTTTGTTCGGCAAGACGGCAAAGAGACAAGCGTGCAAGATATAAGCATAAATGAAATTAGTAAGTGCTTGGCAGGGAAGAACTTGTCGGGCAAAATTAGAAGCGAGGGCGATAGCCAATATCAGACGCTAGACATTGCTTTGACAACAAACAGCGGCGAGAAGTACTTAACATTTTATAGCTCTAACTTTGATGGCTACACAGCATTGCTGCAAACTCAGTATTTAGAGAAATGGAAAAAGTTAATCGGCGAATTGGTCAAATAATTTATCGTATTCGAGGTATGGCAAGGGGCTGCTTCATAAGGTAACAGACGATATCGTCTGTGCTCCCCAGATGTCCTACACCTTCGAGGTGTAGGACATCTTAAAACCTAACTTTTCCTTCTGATACGCAGTCAGATAGAGTTTCTGATGCTAAATCTGTTGCAAAAGCTTGCGAGCTTTGGGAACGTATTCGCTTTTTGGAAATTTTTCGATTAATTGCTTATAAGTGTCTTTCGCCTCCGATGTTTGCCCCATTTTGAGTAAGCATTCTGCCATTTTTGCTGTGGCAACGTCTTTCTTGTCGCTCGCTTTGCTGGAAACCACGTGGTTGTAGTTATTGATTGCTTGCGAGTAGTTGCCTAAAGCCATAAGATTCTCTGCAAGCCAATAATATGCCTCAAGTTTCAAGGCAACGTTCCCCGTGCTGCTTACTATTTGATTTAGCTCTTCAATTGACCTGCTATGCTGCTTTTGCGAGAATAGATTTATTGCTTCTGATAGCTCTCCCTTCTGCTCTGGCTCGGCTGGGGCTGCCTCAACTTGCTTTTGGCTGTCGGCTTGGTTGCCGCTGGCTTGGAGACGCTTGGCTGAGGCTTTGCAGGAGCTGCCTTGCTCTTTTCTGCTTTTTTTACTTGACGCTGCAAGTATGGCGTATCGTCGGCTTCGTCGGATAGCAGAGTGCCGCTATCGCGGCTTAATCTATTTTCTTGCGCGTCGGTCGGCAATCCAGCCACAGCACCTTTGCGGCTAATAGTACTGTTTTGCTGCAGCGCAGTTTTAATTTCCTCAAGCGTATAACGTATTTCTTCTATATCGCCTTGCATACTGCTAATTTTAGAGTTGATAACCACTTGCTCATCGCTCAAAGATTGCACTTGCTCGCGGAGAGTCAGCAGCCTTCTTTCCTGCTCGACTTTTGGAGATTCGCTCTCTTTCGCCGAAATTGCTTTACTTTCAAATTCTTTTAGCTTATCTTCGATTGTCCGTTCTTTTTGGGGAGCAGTCGATGCTGGTAATTTCGACTTGCTGTAGGAATTTCTTACCGCGCTTGGCGAGCAACTTGCGAGCATAGCCACTATGGTGAATACTATTAACCATAGTGATGATATTCTGCAAAATTTATTGCCGTAAAAAAGATTTTTCATTTTATATTCTCCTTATAATCAACGACTTAAGATTATTTTCATAATATTACTTAAGATATTACAATAATCATACCGAGTAATTGATAGCTATTGAATGCCGTGGAGTTAAATAACTATCCCCTCTCATTTTTACCATTATATGACTGAATTTATTTCGATAGTAATAAAATAGTTTTATCAAAACAAAAAAAAATCTTATATTTGTAGTTCGTTATTTTATGTAATTGAAATTTATTGAAATATAGTAATTGGTTTTTGTAGGTGAATTATGAAAAGAACATATCAGCCGAATCGTAGGAAAAGACTGAATAAGCACGGTTTTCGCGCACGTATGGCTACTAAAAACGGGCGCAAAGTTTTAGCTCGCAGAAGAGCAAAAGGACGCATCAGATTGACTGTTAGCGACAGCAAATAATATGGCAATCGCGCTTAAGCCGATTTGCACTATAGCCACATATTATGCTTGAGTCTGCTTCTCTCTATGGCAAGCAGACTTAAAAATATATGTGGCATTCGATATTGAGTTTTATTTATCGCTGTTTTTAGGGAAAGCAATATGCCGAAAATCGCTGCAATTAAGTCCTTGAAAGGAACTAAAAGATTTTCGGAAGTGTTCGGGAAAGGAAAGAAATTTTCTACAGCTAAGATGCTTATAGCTATAGAGTTTTGCCCCAAGCAATGTTTGAAAACTAATGATTATATTGAAGTTGGGGCAGTTGTTGGCAAAAAGATTTCCAAAAAAGCTGTTGTCCGCAATAGAATAAAAAGGTTGATTCGAGAGAGCGTCAGGGCTTACCTGCCGCTTTTGATCGGCGAAGATAGCGATATTTCTATAAAAGCTATGATTATCAGTTGGAAGCAGCCAATCAGCGCACCGAGCCTTATTGGACTAGCAGAAGTTGCGGGCGAGTTCGTATTTTTAATGAATAAAGCACGAGACTTATTGAATAAAATATCGCAGGATAGCCAATGAAAAGTATAATGATTTTTTTGATTAGGATTTATCAAAAAGCGATATCACCCTATTTGCCGAACTCGTGCAGGTTCTACCCAACTTGTTCGCATTATGCAGTCGAAGCTATTGATAAGCATGGAGCTTTATGCGGATTTTGGCTGTCTGCAAAGCGAATCCTACGATGCCACCCGTTCAACAAAGGCGGCTACGATCCCGTCCCTATTAAAACCCACAATTGCAAGATTATTCATTAATTATTTTATATAGTATGGACAGAAATTCTATTATTGGGCTTGTGCTAATTACTTTGCTGATTTTTGCATGGCTTATGTATTCGTCAGTCAATCAAGCCCCGCCACCAAGTCGTAACGCTACCGATTCAACGCTCACCGAGCAAGTTGCCAAAGGTGATGATATTACTCCAGTAGCGCAGCCAAAAGACTCCGCGGCAAAAGCCTTGTCTTATGGTGCTTTTACTCAATTTGCCGAAGGAAATGAGACTATATATACGGTTGAAACCGAGCTTTATACCGCTCAAATATCGTCGAAAGGTGCAGCACTCAAATCTTGGGCTTTAAAAAATTATAAAAAGTGGGATCAGCAACCCGTTCAGCTTATCCGCAGAGGGCAAGGCGAGCTATTTCTTAATTTCGTTACGCTTGATGCAAAGAAAATTGATTCCCGCAATTTAAATTTTTCGCTGAATAGGGCAGATACATATTACAAGGTAGAAAAAGGGAAGCCCTTATCGCTCGATTTTGAAATCGACTTGGGCAAAGGCAGAAAAATTGTTAAATCTATAAAATTTTATGCTGACCAATATCACGTAGATAAGCATATTATCGTGCAAAATATGGAAGATGTGCTGCCGTCGCGTGGCTATAATTTAGTTTTGGAAAAAGGGCTGTTGCCACAGGAATACAATAGCGTTGACGAAGCCAGCAGTGCCGACGCTCTTGTGCAAATGAATGGCGAAGTCGAAGAAGTAGACGCGAGCAAAGACGAAGGCATAGAGAAGAGTTTTACTGGGCTTGTTGATTTTGCCGCGATAAAAACCAAGTATTTTACTGCTGCCGTTATCCCGCAGCCGTGGCAAAAGTTTGATGGCACAATCGATATAGCTGGCGAACGAAAGCATCATAAAAATAACGGTATCACGGAAATTTACTCGATGGGATTTCGCGTGCCATACAAAGGCGGCACACAAGAAAATAGCTTTAAAGTCTTCATAGGTCCGCTTGATTACGATATAGTTAAGCAATATGGCTTGAATGCTACTATCAACTTGGGCTGGCGATTTTTAATACGCCCTATTGGCGAATATTTTATGCTCCCGATTTTCCGCTTCATACATAATTTTGTTCCAAACTATGGTATAGTCATATTAATTTTTGCGTTCATTATCAAAATTTTGCTGCACCCGCTTTCAATCACTCAAATGAAGTCGGCGCAAAAGATGCAATTACTTGCACCTGAAATGGAGAAGATTCGTAAGAAGTTTAAGGACGACCAGCAGGCACAGCAAAAAGAGACTATGAAGCTATATTCTGAATATGGGATAAATCCTGCGGGCGGGTGCTTGCCACTGTTGCTCCAAATGCCTAG
>JAKIZN010000161.1 GCA_022708005.1 Bacteroidota bacterium
CGATTATATAGTGGATATATACCAATCTAATGGCTTTGAACTAATAGAAAAGGTTGCGGAAGACGAATGGGTTGCTTTGCATTTTAGGGCTGTGTGATTTTTATGAAAACTTATGCGGCAGTCGATATAGGCACAAATACGATACTAATGACAATAGCAAAAGGCACTTCGCCAAATGATTTTGAAGTGTTAGACGATATTCATTCTATTGCTCGATTAGGCGAGGGAGTTGGCAAAGATGGTGTAATTTCCACCGCCGCATTTAGGCGAGCAGAGGCTATATTAGCTGAATACAGAAGAATTATTATTCAGCACAAAGTTGATAAGGTGCAGGCTGTTGGCACTTCTGCTATGCGAGACGCAGCAAATGGCAGCGATATAGCTAATCTTTTTAGCCACACGCTATCGGGCGATGTCAAAATTATACAGGGCGATGAAGAGGCACAGCTAAATTTTATCGGAACTGTCGAAGATGATGTGAAATCCGCTGTGATAGACATAGGCGGCGGCAGTACGGAAATAGTAATAGGCGAATCTGCGAATATAGGCATTCGCATATCTACTTCTTTGGGAGTAGTTAGGCTTTCGGAAAAATTTTTCAGACACGACCCACCACTTGCAAGCGAAGTTGAAGCAATGGCAAATTTCATTCAAAATGAGCTGATAAATATTGATTTCGCGGGCTTTTATGGGAAAACATACGCTGTGGCTGGAACAGCCACTTCGCTTGCTGCCATCGATTTGAACTTGAAAATGTTCGATAGAGAGCTGATACACAATTATATCTTGCCTTTTCACAAAATCGATGCTATTGCATCGCAACTACTTTCTATGCCATCAAAAAATATCGAAACGGAATACAACATTCCGCCCAAAAGGGCAGACGTTCTGCCAGCAGGAGCAATGATACTGAAAGAAATAACCTGCGCAATGAGCCGCGATAAAGTTATAGTTAGCTGTAATGGGCTGCGCTATGGCGTGCTAAAGCAAATGCTCGCAGGCAGTTTTTAGCGAGAGCGAAAAATTTGGAATAGCAAAAAATATTGGCAAGCACGTGGAGTTGTATGCTACCAACGGTTTGCCAAAATATTGCAAATATTTTATAAACCTAAATAATGCGATAAAAGCCTTTCTATTACCTATTAGTTGTTTTCCAGATATCCCATACCTTCGAGGTGTAGGACATCTATTTTTACAGTCTGAATCAGGGTTTTCAAGATTATATGATTACCTGGATAAGAAGGAATAAAATTGAACAGCAGACAAAATAATCTTGTTAATTCTTTAATCCTGAGAATCATGATTCAGACAAAAAAGGCAATGAGACCGCCCCCTTGTCTAAATAAACTGATGCAACTGTAGAGACGCAACATTTTGCGTCTCTACAAAAATACAATATCACAAATAAAATACCTTACGAGACAGCCCCATATTAAAGCCAAACATTAAGCTTACATATATCTATGTATTTTGCCTATATGCTGCTTGAACTCTGGCTTATAAGTGTTTATATCGCGACCGAAGCAAATGCCCAATTGCTCGTAAAATGAAACTTCTTCTAAATCTACATATCGCTGCTTAATAGCTTCTGCAGTTGGTATATAAGCAATTTCATTGCCTTCGACTCCGACTACGGTAACGCCCGCAACATCATTTAAGAGCAATAGGACTGCAGCGCCGCCGCCTTGCTTTCCGAATGCAACGTCATAAGCACTTGTGCCGCCTGCTCTTACGAGATGCCCAAGCGCCACTTCGCGAATTTCTGGGAATGTGTAAATGTTCTCGACGTAAATTCCTTCTTTTTGCAACACTTCTTTCCAGTCGCTATCTTGCTTCATATAATGCTCGAGCTGCTTGCGAATATATTGCCCTACTCCAGATAGCCTTTGATGCCCGAATGAATCCACTCCAGAAGTATCGTCAGTGAAATACTTGCCATCTTTATTTTTCACGCCTTCGGCGGCAACTATGATATAAGTCGAGCCTTTTACATCGGAATGTAGCAACCTATTAATATAAGTTTTCTTGAAATGCTGATAAAGTATTTCATAATCTACATTAACTTCTGGGATTAAAATTGCATCGGCGTCGGCGCCAATTCCACCACGGAAAGCGGTATGCCCAGCGTAGCGACCAAATACCTCTATAACGAGTGCGCGGTTATGGGTAAGCCCTGTAGTGCGTAGCTCATCGGTAAATCTTGCGATGCGATTGATAGTAGAATCGCCGCCAACCGAATAAGTTTGCAGATCTAAATCCATAGTTTTAGGCACGTGTATGCAAGGAATGCCATTGTTGTAAAGGTCAACTACAACGGAGCCTGTGTCGTCGCCGCCAGCGATGATAAGCCCGTCGATATTATGTTTTTTGAGCCCAGACTTAATTCTTTCGTACTTTTGCTCGTCTTTAATTTTGCTGATTTTCACTCGCGAATGCCCAGCTTCGGAGCCTGCTACTCCAGAATGAATTTTGTCGACTCTTGCTCCGTCCATTATGACTAAGTCAAGATTGTGCAAGTTATAAAGCCCAGCATAGCCATTAGGGATAATTGCGACTTCAATATTGTGGCGCAATCCCATACTTGCAGCCCCTGTGATTACTGCATTTAGACCGCCGCAATCGCCGCCGCTTGTTATTACACCAAGTTTTTTAATTTTTGCCATACATTCTCCTAAAATAAAACACCGTTTAATACTTTAATTACTCTGTGGATAATGCAAGTTAATAAAAATTTTCTTAATTTATTAAGTTTAATTACGTCTAATTATAAATTAAATTTTTACTAAGGTAAAATGGAAGAAAACGTTTTAGATGAATTGCCCGATGCAAACTCAGAAAACATTGATATAGAAGAAGATGTAGTTGCAGAAGATAACTCGGATTTGATTGAAGAGTTAGGCAATAGGCTTGCTCAAGGCTTTATGGACAGCATAGAAGTGCTATCGACTATCGCTACGCTTGCGGAGCGGTTTTATGATGGCAGCCACTCGCGATTCGTTGCAGAGAAATCCGTAATGGTTGCACATGAGTTGGGAATGAGCGAAGAAGGCGCATTTGAGCTGAAGATAGCTGGGTTTTTGCATGACATAGGCAAAGTTGCCTTTTTCGATTCATCTTTATATAAATACCCAAATGAAATGACGCCTTTCGAGTATGACCAATATATGAAACATGTTAGAGTTGGCTATCATGTTCTAAAGAAGCATCAGGATCTCTCGCAAGTGGCAGAAATTGTTTTGCAGCACCACGAACGGTTAGATGGCTCTGGGTTCCCAAATCAGTTGCAGGGCGATAAAATTTTGCCCGGTGCGAAAATTATATCTGTGGTAGATTTCTTTCATAACACAGTTTTCAAAAAGCCTCGAACAAGAGCAAATGTATCAAATTCGGCAACTAAGTATGCTAATACGACACTATTCCTTGAGGCAACTAAGACTAAATTTAATTTTGCTCTAAATTATATTTATAAAAAGCGCGGCGTGCTATTTGAAAAAAAAGTTGTGGATACATTCATTGATATTATTCAAGCTGAGCGGGTGAGCTTAGGGCAAAAAGCCGTGATGAGAGTTGCCGTAAATAGAGTAACGCCGGGAATGGTCTTTGCAGAAGATTATTTCACTAAATTTGGGGTATTAATGGCAGCGAAAGGGGAGACTATAACAAAAGAGATGATTCCATCGCTTGTCAGACTTGCTGAAAATGACCAAATCCCGATGAAAATTTTAGTGCTAAAATAATATAAGCATACTTTGCAGTTTGTGAATTAGCAAGGTTTGATGCTGAAAAAGACATTATAAATGAACGATAATATAAATACTATAATCAATTCGACGGCGCACTTGCCAATTATTCTGCTATTTGGCGAAGAGGAATTTTTAATCGAAGAGGCTACTAATAAGCTGATAAATCACTATTGCCCTAACGAAAATAGCTATTTCGATTTCGATTTGCTAAGTGGCGATGAAATAACTGAAAATATATTGGTTGGCAAATGCTCTGCCTATCCTATGATTAATGAAAGGCGAGTAGTGGTTTTGAAACATTTAGAAAAAATGTATACTGGCAGGAGCAAAAAAGCCGAAAAAAACTCGCCGTTTAATTCTTACTTAGCTAATCCATCGGACAGCACAGTATTGATATTGACTGCAGAAATAGATACTTTTTCTGGAATCACATCTGGGTTGAAGGGTAGCAATGCCGAAAAATTTAAAAAACAAATTGAAAGTGCAAAGTTCCCATATAATATATTGCTATCCAATTACTCTTGGATAGAGTTTCCAAAGGTTTATGATTCTGCCTTTCCTACATGGATACAGCAAAGAGTTCGCTCCGCTGGAAAAACAATTTCAGACGAAGCTAAAGAACTGCTTTTCGCCCAGACCAACCCATCATTGCGAGAAGTGGCAAATGAGATAGATAAGCTATGCCTTTATATTGCAGACAAAGAGGCTATTAGCGTTAGCGATGTGTTGCACATATCTGGGGCGACGCGTGCACATAACGTATTTGAGTTGCAAAATGCTATCGGCTCGAAGAAGTTAGGAAAGTCGTTAGAAATACTTTACAATATGCTTGCCGCGGATAGGCAGGAAATGCTTATAATCACAATGCTAACTCGCTATTTTACTGCTATCTGGAAACTGCAAGAAGAATCAACAAAAACTACGAATAATTATCAACTTGCTTCGGCTGTAGGCGTCAATCCATATTTTTTGAA
>JAKIZN010000162.1 GCA_022708005.1 Bacteroidota bacterium
TATTATATCCTTTGCCTGCAAGTTCGGAAGCGGCTTGATATACAGCATCTGCGATTGCAGTCATACCGCCATAGCGAGCCAAGCCGTCGATTTTATGCGATTCGGCAAGCTGCCGTTTGGAATTTGTCAGACCCGCTTCCACATTAACTTTTCCGTCATAGCGGATAAGCGCAAATGCGTCCTGCTCCCGCTTCTGCTCTATTAATTTTGCAATTGCTTCTTGAACTGCTATGGCTCGCGATTCGCCCATTGAGCCGCTATGGTCGGATACCACCGCAATGGCGTTTTTAATCCCACTGCCGTTATAAATCTCCGATAATTTATATTTCCCAACTTGCTCTCGCTTGCCGTCGTAAGTCAAATAAACATTGCACCATAGCTTAGAAAATTTTTTATCTGCTGCGCCGCTTAAATAATATTTGTTATTATCAATCAAATGCAGATACGCCTTGCTTGTCGAATCAAACTGCTCCGTGCTGACATAGCTGATTGTTAGCTCTGGCGCCGTATAGTCATTTGCACTAAATGGCTTGAAGCTGCTAATAAATGATGGATTATATCCTGCCGGCGGAGTTGCATCGTGAAGGATAACGCTTTCTTTTGGATTGAATATACTGCAAGATGAAAGCAGACTTATAAGTAAAAAAATCGCCGTATATTTACTTTTCATAATTTAGCTCCAGATAGTAAATGTTTAGGAATTATTTAGGCAAGACGAATTTTTGAAAAATGAATTGGAGAAACAGCTATTTTTTTGCCATTTCTCCAAAATATTGTTGGCGGCTTTCCAATAAATTATTTGTAACCCAAATAATTCATTAGGAATTCTACCTTACTATATCTTTAGGCAAGGAGGCCTGCCTCCTGTCTATCCGCTGTTCCCCAGATGTCCTACACCTTCGAGGTGTAGGACATCTTAAACCCAAATTGCAACGAACCCGAAGGGTTCAAATGTTTGTAGTAATGAATAATCGGCACTTTATACGACTCCGTAGGAGTCGCATTGGGTTATGCAATCTTATTTTCTACAAACATCAAATCCCTTCGGGATTAAACCCAAATAATGTATCTGAACCCTTATGAGACAGCCCCATCTTAAAGGCAAATATTTTCTTGCAGATACGCATTCAGTTAACGGCTTTCAATAAATTATTTGTAATAAAGCTACTTGCCAAATTGCAATTCGCATAGCTTTTTGTAATATCCATTTTTCTGCAACAGCTCTTGGTGCGAACCGCTTTCTACTATCCGCCCCTCTTGAAAAACGTAAATTTTATCGCAATTTATTATTGTTGAAAGCCTATGGGCAACTATAATTGCAGTTCTGCCTTCAAGCGAAGCCTCAATAGCCTGCTGCACAGCTTTTTCGGATTCGGCATCTAACGCTGATGTTGCTTCATCAAAAATCAAAACTTGTGGGTTGCTAATCAAAGCTCTTGCCACCGCCACGCGTTGCCTTTCTCCCCCCGAAAGATTTGCTCCCCTATCGCCGAGCTGCGTATCAAATCCAGTATCTAATTTTTCGATAAAATTATATGCATTAGCTATCTTTGAAGCTTCGATTATATCTTCAGTAACGAAAGATGTTTTGCCAAATGTTATGTTATTCGCAACTGTATCATTAAACAGCATATTTTCTTGGGAAACTACTCCAAAAATAGATCGGAGCGACTCCACCGTGTATTCTCTAATGTCAATACCATCAATAGCGATACTTCCTTCTTGCGGGTCATAAAATCGAATAATTAAATCGAGCATTGTGGATTTGCCACTGCCACTGCCTCCGACAAACGCAACCTTTGTGCCTCTCTCTATTTCGAGATTTATGTCGTTTAGCACAGTAGTCTCGCCGTAAGCAAAACTCAGGTTTTTCACTTCTATTTTGTCGCAAAATTCTTTCAGTTCGACTGTGCCATCTTTGACTGTCGGCTCTTTATCTAAAATATCAAATATTCTTTCTGCGCTGACAAATCCGCGCGGGAATTGCACTATTTGATTAATCACAGAAGCCAGCGGCGCCATTATAGAAAATAGCGAGAATAGAAACAGCATCAAATCATCTGCCGTCAGCTCCATATTATCAATTTTCATCGCACCAACAAGCAACACAATGGTAAGCGCCAATATGGCAAATACTTCGTTCACTGCTGGCACTATTGTTACAATTTGCTTATGTTTGACAGCCGAGCGAACATATTTTTCAGAATCAGACTTAAATTTTTGGTTAGCTATATTTTCTGCGTTATATGCTTTGACTATCCTTATTCCAGCGATTATCTCCGTGAGCGTGCCTGTGTAATCGGCTAATGCTTTTTGCATCCGAGTGGCGTATCGGCGTAGAAATTTCTTAGCTGCCCGCACTATTGCCAAGCTAAATATGCTGGATGAAAAGGCAATTAGCGTAAGTTCAGTTGAAATGCTCATCAGAAATAGCAGGAAAAATATCACTTGCGAGCCTTCGCGAAGTATGACTGCAAAAGATGAAATCATTGTCGAATTGACAACTGCCACATCATTTGCGATTATAGATACAAGGCTGCCTTGCTTGCTTTTATTGAAAAAGTCGAGCGAGAGCGAAGTCATTTTAGAAAACACTTTATCCCTAATAGACTTGATAATGCCTTCCTCAAATTTCGACATTACAACGGCATTCCAATATCGAAATAGATTTTTCAGCACAAACACAAAAACAAGCAAGAAGCCAAATCTAATTAGAGTGGTAACTTCATTATTTGAAGTAATTAGATACATTAGCGAATCAAAAAATTTATCCTTTAGCGATTCTAAAAAGTTTAAATTTTCTGGTTTTTTCGTGATTTCTTGCGATTTGAAAAGTATTTGGAACACTGGCTTTATCAGTGCAACAGACAGCGTGTTAAATAGCGAAAAAAGTAAATTAAGGACAAAAGCATACACCAACATCCACTTGAATGGCTTGATGAAAGCTATTGTCTTAAAATACAGCTTATTTTTTGCCTTTTTACTTTTCATTGGCTACTCATAAAATTTCACGATAGTAACCCCTGCGCCGCCCTCTACTAATTCTCCGAGCCTATACGAAGCCACCGACGGATGCCTCGAAAGGAAATCGTGCATAGCTTGCCTCAAAGCGCCTGTGCCTTTGCCATGAACTATTGTAATAAAATCAACGTTGTTCAGCAAGGCATTATCGATTGTTTCATCGAGCAGACGCAGTGCTTCGTCGGCACGCATTCCGCGGCAATCTAAACGAGTAACGGCGTCGAGCTTGATATATTCGATGGGAACGGTCTTTTTTGCCGCCGAACTTTTGATTTTAACGAGTTGCTTATAAGGCAATCTAAATTTCACGCTGTTGAAATCTACCAAAGCAGTTTTAAGTTTATCATTGCTTTCAATCACCACGCCAACTGAGCCGGGCGAATCCGCAATGCCAACCGTATCACCTTCATTAAGGCTATCTGGGCTATCGTGCTTGGTTTCCGTAGTTTTCTCTGTTTTTTTCACTTGCCTTTCTAACGATTGCTTTTTTTCTTTAAAGTCCGATTTTACATCTGCGATTGCTTTTTTCTCTTCTTTTATCTCGCGTATAGTTTTTTCCACAAGCGAATTGGCATCTTCTAAAATGCTGAGTGCATCTATTTTAGCCTTGTCTATGATAGCTTTTTTCTTAAGTTTTAATTCGGCATTTTTCGCTTCGTAATCTTTCGATAACTTGTCAAATTTAAATTTGATAGCTTCGGCTTGGCTTTTCGCTGCCACAGCTTCGGCGCGATATTTTTGTAGAATAGCAATGCTCGTCTCAAGTTCGGAATGCTTTTCGCCTAAATATTTTTTAGCTCTATTGATAACCAACTTACTAATCCCAATATTTTCTGCCAGCGAAAACGCATAAGAATTGCCGGGTATGCCCGTTAAGAAATGATAAGTAGGTTTGAATTTTTCTTCGTCAAATTCGAGCGACGCATTAGCAATAACTTCCTTATTCAAAGCATACGTTTTAAGCGATGATTGATGAGTGGTAGCCACAAAAAAAAGATTTAGCTCAATAAAAGTATCCAATATTCCCGCCGCAAGCGCAGCACCTTCTTGCGGGTCTGTCCCTGAGCCAATTTCGTCAATCAAAACAAGTGAATTTTTCTCGCAAACATCTAATATCGTTTTAATTTGTAGCATTTGCGAACTAAAAGTAGATAAATCATTTTCGATAGATTGATGGTCGCCAATCGTAGAAAAAATAGTTCGGTAGCCAGTTTTGCACTCGCCAAGCGGGAAAATTCCCGATAAAGCCATAGCAACATTTAGCCCTATATTTTTCAACGCAACTGTTTTGCCGCCTGCATTTGGTCCTGATATAAGATGCCCACGCTTTAAAGAGTCAAACTCAATATTAAGCGATACGACTGACTTCAGCCCTTTCGTTTGCGCCAAAACTGGGTGCTTTATGCCTTTCAGAAAAATGTATTGCTCGCTATCATCTAATATTTGTGGCTTTATGCCACCGAACTGCACGGCATAATCTGCCTTTGCAAATATCGCATCTATTTCAGATAGCACTCTAACATTTTCTAGTAGCGAAGTCGCCTCTCTTCCAACTTCATCAGTTAGCTCCGAAAGAATTTTATTGACTTCTCTTAATTCTTCGCTTTTCAGCAAAGATAATTCGTTATTTAACTCAATAATTTCCGAAGGCTCTACAAATACAGTCGAGCCAGTTTGCGATACTCCATGTA
>JAKIZN010000163.1 GCA_022708005.1 Bacteroidota bacterium
ATCCCGCCCGACGAAGAGACCGTCCGCTTTCTCAGAGAAGAGGCTGGCTTGCAAGTTCAATTAGATATGATACAGCCAGATGATGACGCCGATTACGACCAAGTAGTTGAAATTAACGTCGAAGACCTTGCGCCACAAATTGCTTGCCCGCACACAGTTGATAACGTTAAGCCGATTAACGAAGTTGAAGGCTTGAAAGTAAATCAAATCGTGATAGGCTCTTGCACAAATGGCAGGCTCGACGACCTTGAAATAGCATCTAAAATTTTGCGAGGCAAAAAAGTTGCAAGAGACACGCGTATGCTTGTTTTCCCTGCTTCGAGCAGAATATATCAAGAGGCATTGGACAAAGGCTATGTTAATGACCTTGTGAAGGCTGGCGCTGTGGTTATGAATCCGGGCTGCGGACCTTGCTTAGGAGTTCATCAGGGCGCTTTGGGCGATGGCGAAGTTGCTCTCGCTACGACTAATAGAAATTTCAAAGGCAGAATGGGCAATCCAGTTTCGGATGTCTATCTTTGCTCGCCAGCAGTAGCAGCAGCTTCTGCTTTAACTGGTGTTATTACAGATCCAAGAAAAGGAGGCTTTTAACATGTCGAAAGTAATTTATAAGCTCGAAGATGATATTTCCACCGATATTATTTATCCCGGTAGATATATGGCGACTGTGCTGCCAACTGAAACGCCACAGTTTGCGTTCGACGATATTCGCGATTTGAACGAGATGCTGAATAATGATAAATCGGGCGAAGTTAAATATTTGGTTGCGGGCAAAAACTTCGGTTGTGGCTCTTCTCGTGAACAAGCTGCATCTACTTTGAAGGGGCATAATCTTATAATTATAGCTCGCGATTTCGCTCGAATTTTCTTGCAAAACAGCATTAATCTTGGGCTACAAACTGTGATATGCCCAAGCATTGAAGCAGAAGTTGGCGATGAAATAGAACTTGTTGGCGATAAAGTGGTGAATAAGACAAAGGGCAAAGAATTTGCTACTGTGCCTTTGCCAGAAGCTCGCCAAGCGATTGTCGATGCAGGCGGATTGATTCCTTATACTCAGATGAAATTGAAAGAAAGAATGTAGCCTGCGTTCTTCGATAGCAAATAGCATAGCTGCCCGACAATTAAAATGGGCAGCTATTTTTTATTTCAAATAATGCAATAGGAACTTTCCTATTGTCTATTTTCGCTGTTCCCCAGATGTCCTACACCTTCGAGGTGTAGGACATCTTAAACTGTGGGTAAACGCTATCAGGCAATTGGGCATGCCCCCTTGTCTAAAGACATAGTCAGTTATGGTTCGTTCCTATTGTATTATTTGTGTTAAAGGGCGAACATCACTGCTCGCCCTTACTTTGCGATTTCGCAGCCAATTGGCAATTACATATCTAAGCGAACTTCTTTGATACCATCAAGTTTCGTTTGAAGTATTCGCTCTACTCCGCCTTTAAGTGTCATCACAGCGCCTGGGCAGCCAGCGCAAGCTCCTGCAAGTTCTACAAATACAATGCCGTCTTTGATTCGCTTTAACTGAATCCTGCCGCCATCGGCTTCAATAAAAGGACGTATGTCTTTATTGATTACGGCATCGGTGGCATCGAATAACTCTAAGTCTGTCATAAATATCATTCCAAATAATTATAAAATATTAGCTCACAGCGCTCTTTATTTTCTCAACTGTAGCGGCGCCATAATAGTTGCAAACACCTTTTTTAGCATCAGCTTCAATGCCTAAATCTTTTATAGCTTTTTTCACCTTTGCTTCGGAAACTCCAAGCTTCTCGGCTACTTTCTTAGCAGTCAACATTTCTTCTT
Source organism: Bacteroidota bacterium (assembly GCA_022708005.1). Taxonomy (GTDB): domain Bacteria; phylum Bacteroidota; class Ignavibacteria; order Kapaibacteriales; family UBA2268; genus JAKIZN01. The sequence continues at coordinate 1,816 of JAKIZN010000163.1, forward strand.
TTGTATCGCTCATTTTATCACCTTTTGATATTAAGTAAAACTAAAAAATAGCAAAAAATTAATTAATAACCAAAAAATTATTTGTTTTCCTCTATTTTAGGAATTTCTTTATAGCTTACTCTTTGATGAGATTTAGCCACAATTGTCTTGAAAATAGTATCTTTGATGATTCTCACTTCTTCAAATGTCAAATTGGAATTATCAAACTGCCCATCTAACACTTTTTCGGTAATTGATTGGGAAATTTTCTCTTTGATACTATCTTTATCCAAGTCTTTTACTCTCGAAATTGCCTCTGCGGCATCGCATATCATCAATATAGCCGTTTCTTTGGAGTTGGGCTTTGGTCCTGGATAGCGATAATCTTCTTCCGATACTACGCTATCGGTGCCTTGAGCTTCTTCTAACGCCTTTGCATAGAAATGGCGAATAAGCGATGTCCCATGGTGCATAGGGATAAAATCGACAAGCCTTTGGGGTAGTTTATATTGCTTAGCAATTTTAATCCCATCGCTAACGTGGTCTTTTATTGCCAAAGCGCTTCTGTTTGGCGGTAGCAAATCGTGCTTATTGCCAATTTCAAGTTGATTTTCTGTAAAATACTCGGCTTTTGCGATTTTGCCAATATCATGAAAATAAGCTCCTACCTTTGATAAAAGCGGGTTTGCACCGATGGCTTGCGCTGAACGCTCCGCCAGCAAGGCTACTCCGAGTGTGTGTTGATAAGTTCCCGGTGCTGCTTCATTCATTTTTACTAACAGCGGATGGTTTAAGTTATCATATTCCTTGATACGCAAATCAGTTGCTAAGTTCGATATTCGTTCTATTAAAAACAATGCTCCAAATGTTATGACTGGCGCAAGAGTTGCATTAATTAACGATAGCAGTAGCCGCAATGCTATGGCTTCTAAGTCTAACGACAACTCAAGCCCAAATATAGTCATAGCAAACGATAGCCCGATAAATATATAAAATATCGTTCGAAACATTTGCGTCCTGCTTTGAATATCGCGGACGGTATAAGCTGCGAGAATGCCAGCGAAGAGCATTGCCGTGCCAGTGATGTAGTCGTTACCTCTTATTCCAGCTACCATTAACGACATCGTAACCGTTGCATAGAATGCAGTGCGGGAATCGAATATTATAGCGGCAAGCATCGACAGCGCGGGCAAGAATATTAGGCACTCAATAGGGAGCGAACTTGGCACTTCAACTGTAACCCAAGCCGCCAAAGAAACAGCTATCAGGCTTGCGCTTAATACCAATATCTGAAAATTGTCCTCGAAAATTCTTTTTCTAATAAAGAACAGATATAACATCAACATAGAGTATACGATTGCAGAATGCCCGAAATTCCCGATTATGCTCAAAATAGAGTGAGAGCCTTCGTCGCGAAGTTGGTTAGATGTCCAATAAGACCTAATTTTAGAAATTGCATCGTCGGTTAAGCTCTCGCCTTTATTGATAATTACTTCGTTTTTACGAACGATTCCAGATGTTTTGGGAACTGATTTTTCGGCAATTAATCTTGCGTTTTCTGTTAAATCATTGGAATATATCAAATTAGGCTGTGAATATCTTGATACAATTTCAAATATTAAACTTGAAAAATCAGGTAACTCTTTATCTGCAAAAGACTTTAGCTTTGACGCAAATGTTCCTCTGTCGCTTAATCCACTTTTTAGTAATGGATATTCTCTATTGGGCGGTATGCGAACGATAATATCGGCACTGCTGATTTTATCAAGATTTATATCTATTAGCCCATTTCGATAAGTTTTTTCAATAAAGGAGCCAACTTCTCTGCGAAGTGTGGCGATTTTTGCAGGTCGCTGATTGCTCGGCACTCTCAAAATCTGGTTTAAGGATCTATCGGATAGCGGATCCGATAAGCTCTTATTTGACTCCTTTGTTATATTTTTTAGCGAGTCTAATATTTCAAAGACTTTGTCAAGCAAAACAGACTCTTTAGAATTATCGAGCACAAAAACAAGCGAGGCGGATTCCCTTGCATGCTGCTGCTCTTCCGCATATTTTGTGTTTGATTTGTATATTGGAAAAGTGAAGTCGGCAATAAGAGTGCTCCCAGACCATACTGTGCCTACCGCTAAATTGTGCCTAGCCGCTCCTTCAATTTTCTGCTCAGGGTGGAAAAAAAATAGAAATCCGCAGAGGAAAACAGTGCCGAGCATAATGACAATTTTGAGCCACATTGAATGCCTTGCTGTTTGCTTGGTCTGCGAACTAATTAAATTTTCGCTTATAAGTTTCTGAAATAAAGTCTGATTTTTTGACATTATACACTTCTATGAAAATAAAATTTATCAAATATAATAAGAAATAAATAATTCTGCAAATGACGAAGTTAAGTTATTTGTAATATAAAATATAAAGTAAAAATTGCATATTATGCAATCAAAGGGCTAAAATAAAGTGGCGGCTATAAGACCTTATAAAATTTGTAAAATAGGTCTATTGCATTGAAATAAACTTTTTAATTGTCGCTAATTTTCATTAAATTTGTAAATTGATGTTTAGTATATTCATTAAAAGTTTTATATAAAATGGCAAAATCGTTAAGCATACTGTTTGTTACCAGTGAAGTGTATCCGTATGCAAAAGAAACAGGAATAGGTGATGTAGCTTATTCATTCCCGCTCGCAATGAGGGAATACGCACACGATATTAGGATTATGACCCCCAAATATGGCACTGTATCAGAAAGGAAGAACAAAATACATGCAATTAATCGGCTAAGAGAAGTCCCTATACCGCTCGGCGATGTTTCCTATCCTGCCACCATCAAAAGTTCGTCTCTATCCAACTCAAGAAATAGGGTGCAGGCTTATGTTACTACGAATCATCATTTTTTTGATTC